>CAZYVR010000060.1:0-21517 GCA_964651145.1 uncultured Victivallales bacterium
CAGCTCCCCTGGCAAAGCAATATACAGTTATTGACTTGGAGGAGGATTACATTGAAATTGCAAAAGATTTTCAAGATGCTGTTTATTTTAACCTAAAGGACGGCGTCAGAGCAATGGCGCGCATTTGGGACATTCTCCAAAGACTCAAGGATTGCGGCGGAGCGCTCGCGAAAGAGAAGCCGCATCCGGCCCTTGAAAAAGCGACGCGCATTATCGAAACAAAACTTAACCAGTCAATAGACATAGCATGGCTGGCAGGAAAGGCGGGAGTGTCGCATTGTTATCTCATACGCCTGTTCAAGAACAAATTTGGCTGCGCAGTGGCAAAGTATATAATGAGTCGGCGCATGCATGTCGCTCAAAATATGCTGCTCAACACAGACATGCCAATCAAAACAATAGCGGCTGAAGTAGGCTTGCCTGACCTGCATCATTTCAACAAAGCAGTCAAAAAAGAATTTGGCCGGGCTCCGCGTCTGTTGCGTCAATAAAATGGAGCGCAGCTAGTCGGCCACGTTAATTTCGCCCGCCTTTGTGAGCGCGACTTTAGTAAGTATAGGGCCGATCACTTCAAAGAAAATGCAGGTTGCCGTGATAGTGGTTATAGCTGTGGCTCCCAGTATGTCGCCTGTGGTGACGGCATGTCCATTGACTGTTTCGACCACCTTGCCGAGGCCTTTGAACTCATGCTTGACAATCCCAGTCCTATTGCAACGCCTGCCTGTGAAAGTATGCCGAGCCCCACATATTTTTTGACTTTGTCTTCAACATGCCCGAGCGCGCCTCCCAGTCTGGCTCCGCCGATAAGCCCGGCGCTTCTGCAAAGAATATAAACAACGCCAATCCAGCCCAGCGCGGGCAATGCAGAAATCTGCAGATGCGCGCCAGCCAAGGCAAAGAACAGCACAAAGAACAAAGGCATCACATTTGACAACTGCTCGCCAAGCGCCCTTACCAACTCATGACGCTGAGTGTTCACAATGACAAGCCCCATAATCATGTTGGTGAGAATTAGCGAAAGATGCAAAAACACGCAGATTCCGTTTGTGATCATAACAAAAGCCACAATGAGAATAAGCACATCATGGCTGTTTTTCAATTTTTTGGAAAGCACGCTAAAAATGACTGAAAGCAGAGCTCCTATGGCAATGCTAAAAACAATTTCTTTGATCGGCGGCAACATTGCCTGTAAAAAATCGGTGTCCCCGCCAGACACTTCCTTTTGAAGAAGCGTCCTGACTGTTGCGGCGGCAAATCCAAAGATTATAATAGCAAGGCCGTCATCAAAACCCACTACAGCATACAGGGCTTTCGTCAAACTTCCTTTTGCCTTGAATTCTTTGATGACCGCAACAGTTCCCGCCGGTGCGCTTGCAGGCGCCAGAGCGCCGAAAATCAAAGATACCGGCAAGTCGCCTGTTAGCAGATAAAGTCCTCCAGCCACAACTAAAAAGGCTGCAAATGACTCAGCAAGTATGATGGATATAATTCCCATGCCCTGACTCTTCAGAGAGCTCATGCTGAGCTCCAATCCAATGCTGAACGCAACAAAACCCAAGGCTATTTCAGTGATGAACGAAAAATTTTCCTGCATTTTTTCTGAAATAATCCCCAGACATGAAGGGCCAAAAATCAAGCCAAGCAGCATAAAGCCAATAATAGAAGGGAGCTGTATTTTTTTTACGACTTGCCCCATGTAAAATCCTGCCAGCAAAACCACCCCAAGCAGCAGCAATATCGAATTTTGAAGTGAAAATAAATTATCCATAATCTTTCAATAAAATTAAAAAGTTTTTTTGTCTTCCGGCTTACTCTCTCAGGCTTCCTGAAGAGTAAGCAGTGTTCATTACAACAATCTGAACGCCAGATTTGTTTTCCAATCCGTCGGTTATAACATTTACGCCGCGAATCAGTTCATTGGCCAGTTTTTTGTTGATCAAACCGGTTATTATGCGGTGAAATCCTTTATCCTCGCTGTTCCAGAATGTGGCAAACAGGGGCAGAGCGTTGAGATATTTTGCCGGATCATTGCCTTCCACCACTGACACTGAAGGAGTCAGCGCGGCAACGGCCTGCAGTATGTCCGTAAATTTCGACTCTTCCTGAACGTATATACTGAAAAAGTTTTTCTCGTCATTTTCCGACTGGTTCAGGCGGTCGACTACATGCCTGAGAAAAAGCTCCCTTGCTTCTTCCGGCGTATGCGCGTTCTTGAGTTCTCTCGTCACTCCTTTTATTGCCATCGCTCTGGATATGCCGGAAAGTATCCTTATATGTTCGTTGCGTTTGTCTGCCGGGCCGATTATAAAGAAAAAAATGTCGCTTGGCTTTTTATCCAAGGCTCCAAAATCCACTCCTGACGGAACCATGACCAGCCCGACAACAAATTCATCCATATTTTTCATGCGGCAGTGCGGAATGGCGATTCCATTTTCAAAGCCGGTCGAGCCGACCTTTTCACGGTCATTCAGGGCTTCAAACAACTGCTCTTCCGAAAAAGCCTCCAATGCGGGACTATTTTTTGCTGCTTTCGCAATGTCGCGCAACACAGTTTCTTTATTTGCCGCCTCTGAATTTACATTTATGCATTCTTCGCGAAAACTGTCAAATAAATCCATATTTCTTCTCCTGATAAATCAAAATGCTTCCGCAGTATACTACTATAGCGACAATAATCAATAGCCCCAAAAGCATTATGGACAACAAAATTTACTTGACAACCTGCGCTTCGCAATGATTTTTATATATAGCTGATGAATGTGTTGAACAGTGCTTCTTCAAAATAGTTTTTGAACTCAGGAGCGGCTTTGTCTTCAATGTATGATCTTCTGAATTTTAAGAGCAGTTCAAGTATTTCCGAGACTTTCTTTTCAGCAGTGAACTGCGGAGTGTAAGGATTGCCTTCAGTTTCGCCGGAAATAACTTTATGCAGTTCGCGGCAAAGGTCTTCAATATAGATCAACTCCACAGGGGTGTCCTCTATTATTTCCGGAGTCTCTCCGTTGGCCACTTTGTGGCAGAATGTGGCAACGAACGAATTAAAAAAGGGCTTTGCGCGCGGCCCGAAAGTGTTTGGCATGAGCAGGCCGGTCGATTTGCCGCCGGAGCGGTTCGCCCATTCATCAAGCATGCGGCGGCCGTCGCGCTTGGAAATATGATAACGGTTGCCGCGCGCTTCGTGAGTTGTCGAGCCGAAAAGGGAATGAGGCGCAACTTTGGAGCTCTCCATTGCGTCGATAAGTTTTTGCGTCAAGCCAATATTGGAGTTGTATAAAAAATCATCGTCCGGATGACGGCTTATCGCGGCTAAATGAACGATTGCGTCGCAGTTGGAAACAAAATTTATTAAGAGTATTTCATTATTGAAGAATTTCTTCTCAAAAGGAATTATTTCTATATTATCCTGGCAGTTCAGAAAATCGCACAGATGGGAGCCGATAAAGCCCTGTTGCCCGGTCATTCCTGTTTTGATTTTTTTTGTCATTTATAAATCCTGTTTTACAAACTGAATAAAAAGCGCATCAAATTGTAATCCATGTATTGCTCCAGTTCAAATGAATTTTAAAAAGCGTGATGCTGAACGCTTGCGCGATGTAATCCAACAGGGCCATTCAGGGACAAAAGCTTTATATTTTCCAACAAGAGCGCCGGAACATAGTTGAATTTTTCGCATAGCTGACTATGGTAGTCGCTTTGCTGTTTATAAGGTATTAGAAAATTTTAAATTAACTGGAGACACCGCAACAATGCCAGTCACAATTCTAGTTGGAGTTCAGTGGGGCGACGAGGGAAAAGGAAAGATCATCGACGTTCTAACCAAAGACGCAGAGATGGTTGTAAGATTTCAAGGCGGCAACAATGCCGGACATACAGTGGAGATAGGCGATGAAAAATACGTTCTTCACCTGATCCCTTCCGGTATTCTTCGTGGCGCAGACTGCGTGATCGGCAATGGCCTGGTGGTGGATCCGATCGCTCTTATGGAAGAGATGAAAGACATTGAGACAAGAAAAGCCGATGTGTCTGTCATTCAACTCAGCACAAAAGCGCACCTGATAATGCCTTACCACAAGCTGATGGATGCCCTGAAGGAAAACAGAAGATCAGAAGGCAAAAAAATAGGCACAACCAAACGCGGCATAGGCCCGGCTTATTCAGATAAAGCCGCGCGCTCCGGCATCAGGGCTCTGGAACTCCTTGACATGAAGGCTTTTGAAGCTCTTTTTCGCGAACAGGCCGAGATTTATAACCAAATTTTCAAAAACGCCGACTTCGAACTAATGGACATTGACGCCGAATGGGCAAAACTTGAAGTGGCCGCAAAATACCTGAACCCATTTGTAAAAGACACAGTCCTGACAGTGAACAAGGCCGTAAAAAAAGGCAAAAATATTCTTTTTGAAGGAGCTCAGGGCGGCTTGCTTGACATAGATCACGGCACTTATCCGTTTGTCACAAGCAGCAACACCACATCCGGCGGAGCATGCGCCGGAGCCGGGCTGTCTCCAAGGCATGTCGACTCAGTCTATGGCGTAATGAAAGCATACACAACGCGCGTTGGCGAAGGTCCTTTCCCGACTGAGCTTGCGAACGAAGCGGGCGAAAGACTCAGACAGGCCGGCCACGAATTCGGAGCAACCACTGGCCGCCCAAGACGTTGTGGTTGGTTTGATGCCGTATCATCACGCTATTCCTGCCTTATAAACGGCGTGGACAATCTTGCTATAACAAAGCTTGATGTGCTGGATGATCAGCCTGAATTAAAAATTTGCGTGGCATACGAAATTGATGGCGTAAGAACAGAAGACATGCCTTGCGACTCAAAAGCCCTTGTCAAACTGACACCAATATATGAAACAATGCCAGGCTGGGAATGCGATTCTACATCCGCCCGCCATTTTAACGACCTGCCCGAAAATGCGCAAAAATATTTAAAGCGCATAGCCGAACTGGTTGACGCAAATATTGGCATTATCTCGGTTGGCCCGAAAAGAGAACAGACTTTTAACGTATGACGGCGACGCGACAGGCAGACTCATTGGAAAAAGGCAAAGTCACTATAGGCATTGTCAATTACAAGACAGAAGAGCTTACCAAGCTTTGCCTCAGAAGCATCAGAAAATTCACCAAATATCCATATAAGGTGGTGGTGGTGGACAATGATTCGGGCGACGCATCGCTTGACTACCTTCGCTCAGTTTCCTGGATAAAGCTTATAGAGCGTCCCGGCGAAGTTCACAAGTCCGGCTCCTGGGCTCACGGAACTGGCTTGGATTTATGTTTTGATTCTGCCGGCACAGAATATTTTGTGGCCATGCATTCCGACACATTTGTATATAAGCCAGGTTGGCTGGAATATCTCATAAACCTGGCGGAAAAGGAACCGAAAGCAGCGTGTGTGGGAGCCGGCAAGATGGACTTGAAGCCCAAGTGGGAAGTGATCCTGAAAAGGTGCACAGACGCAAAGGCCTTGCTTCGCAAGCTGAAGGGCGAGAACAAAAGAAACGACTTCTACGTGCGCACGATTTGCGGTCTTTATAGAACAGAAGCTCTATTAAAAGAAAATCTCTGCTTTAATATGAATGTGGATGACGGCGTCACTTGCGGCAAGCAGCTCTATTACGAACTTATCGACAAAGGATACCCGACTCGCGCCGTTTCATCATATGTAATGGCCGACTATATTCACCATCTGGCGCACGCCACAATGGTTTTGAATCCTGAATTCAAAGTGCGCGAGCGCACCGAGCAGAAATGCAGAAAAGCTCTGCTTAAAGTTTTGGGCTCCCCATTGGCAAAGAGCATTCTGATTGACGATTCCCTAGACCGGTAATTTCTTGTCAGCCGAAAAAAAACAAAACCCGCTTTACTCTTAAGCGGGCATTTGCTCCAGTTATTGTAATAGAAATTAAATTCTATTATGTTCCACAATGTTTTCCACAATGTTTCCCATTATGCTTTTCATAATGCTTTGCACAGTGTTTCGAGTGTTCATTGCAATAACAAGACCCTCCACGTTTAAACTTATCAAAAGAGCCTGTGGTCATAGTTAGCATTGTATTGAAATCTCTGCCTACAAAGTTTCCTATCTGCTGGAACTCTACAGGATTGAATATTTTCTTTCCTATTTTGTATTCCATTGTTTGCTCAATGGGCTTTACAGTTCCATTCATCAAGTCAACTATTGAGATCACTACTATTGATATTTCGTTATTTTTCAAAACATCGGCCTTGGAAAATGTTGTGGTTCTCATTTTGACTGTGAAATTGTCTATTATTTCAATCAGTTCAAAGGTGCCTATTCCTTTGGTGAAACATTTTAACACTCCAGTGCCTTCTAAATTGCATGTATATGTTCCATTGGTTTCTGTTTCATAGACGAAATTGAAATTGTACCCTCTGGAATAGAAGTCAACAGTCCAATCTTTGCCGAATGAATTTGAAACAGCAAAAGAACAGAGTATGCACACGAATAATATCAGCTTTTTCATAGCCCCCTCCTTTCTTTCGTTCTTAAGCTAATTATACAGGAAAACACCGTCAAAATCAAGTGTTTAGAGGTCTTCCAAGTTGCCTTTTCAGGAAAAAAAAAGAGCCTATTTAACAAAGGCTTATATGCGTTAGTTCTTTGTGTTGCTTTTGCTCAAAACAAGGCTCTATTTGAATTTTATCGAAGAGCATAATATATTCATATTCATCAAACTTTTTACGGAGGATTTTCTATGAAAAATTCAATATTTTCGCTTTTGTTGCTCGTTTTTGCTTCAATATGCCTGTTCGGATGCGCCACTAAACTTGAGACTTTGCCAATAACCCAGCGAGATGAAGAAGCATACAACAATGTTCTTCTTTCAAAATCCCCATCTCAAACACAAGCCTTTGTTTTGCAAACAAAAGGCTCAGGCAAAGTGGCCCTTGTCAATATGGGCACAAAGTCGGGCATCTTAAAAGGGACAAAGATTGAATTTTATACGGTAAAAGAAAAGCGCGGAATGAACTTCAAAATACCATTAGCCTATGGGCGCGTGATTTCCGCCGACGAAAACACTGCGTGGATTCAAATAAAAAACTACAAAAAAGCCGAAGTCAAGAACAATCATTTTGCGAGGATAGCACCCGACCAGTCGAAAGACTTTATGGAAAAGGCTGTGACGGGCTTCGGGATGTGGGGCGATTGATTCCGCTTTGCAACTCATTCATTAATCCCGACTAGATTATCTGTTGCGGCGGCTCCGCCGAGTTGGATGAAGCCGCTAAAAGTCCAGGGAGCTGGCGCGACAATGAAATAAAGCTTGTTGTCGCTTCGCGCCTCAACAAGTCGCAGGCTTTTAACGCGCCATGCGCGCTGTTGCGCAATATCTTATACACCAACAATTTTCGGCTTTGCCGACCAGCGATTCCGCCGCTGGATGGCGTCCGGACAAAGTCCGGTTTTTATTCCGACTCCGTCGGCTTTTATTCCGACTCCGTCGGCTTTTTTATTTTTTAGGACTTTTGGCGGCTCCGCCGGGTTGTTTTTTTCATTTATCTTTTTTGAATTATTCAAAAAGCGCTATTGACTCATTCAATAGGCCACTGTATTCTTTCTGACAGACATTTAATTAAAGCAGAAGCAGCATGAATAAGATTCAGGAAATAATTGATCATCTTTCAACAGAGATAGAAAAAAGCCATTTGAAGCCGGGCGAGAAGATTCCTTCAGAATATAAGCTGTCAGAGATGTTCAATGTAAATAAGACCACCGCCAACAAAGCGGTCGCGTGCCTTGTTAACCAGAAAGTCTTGAAGCGGCTGAAAGGGCCTGCCGGAACGATTGTGAACAGACCTAATCTTTATCCCAAAGGAAGGATCGGATTTCTTATAAGTCCCATCAAGCTGGGGTTCTTTGCTAAAATTCTTTCGGGGGCGCAGAGCGCGGCATTCTCCAGGCGCTATTCTCTCACTTATTTCAACTGGCCAAAAATAGAGGAATACAACGAATTCTGGGAGTGTTTTTCTCAGGAAATGCCTGACGGCCTGCTGCTGTCCGGCGGAACCGCGCCCGATGGATTGAATATGCCAATTGTTTATGCCGACTGCATGCGAAAAGAAGACAGCAAAGACAGCTATGTGACGAATGACAATCTCGCCGGAGGATGCCTAATAGCAAAGAGCCTTATTGAAATGGGGCACAAAAACATTGCTTATGTCACTTCAGCCGGACAAGCGCTTCATATGAAAATGCGCGGAGAAGGCTTTAAACAAGCAATGACAGAACATAAACTGGAATTCCGCAGTTATCCCATGCAAAGCATTCATGTGACAATTGACGCCATTCTAAAGGAAATCCCCGGAGTGACGGCTATTGCCTTTGACAGTGACTTGAACGCCAGCAAGGGCATTGCATGCCTTGAAAGGAAGGGCTTGAGAACGCCGGAAGATATTTCGATAACGGGCTTTGCCGCATTGAGCGAACTTGAGCATGCCTCGTCAATTACATCAGTGGATCAGCATCCTTTTCAAATCGGTTATCAGGCGGCGGAAAGCCTGATAGACATACTTGAAGGCCGCCAGAAAGAACCGGTTCGCAAAATGATTCCCGTGGAGCTTTTCCCCGGAAACACTGTAAAGAAATTAAACGGACTTATTTAATATATAAAAAACAATTATAAAATGGAGCCTACAATGCATAAACTCAGATTTCGTCAAGTACACCTGGATTTTCACACATCGCCGGATATACCGGGCATAGGGGAGAAGTTTGACAAAGAAAACTGGCAACAGACTCTCAAAGACGCTCGCGTTGATTCGATAACATGCTTTGCCACCTGTCATCATGGATACGCATACTACAAAACAGAAGCAGGCGAGATGCATCCGCATTTGAAATTTGATCTGCTCCGGGCGCAGTTCGACGCATGCAAGGAAATAGACGTAAATGTGCCGATATACCTTACAGCGGGCGCAAACACCTGGGCGGGCGACAAGCATCCGGAGTGGCAGGAAATTCGTCCCGGCGGAATAATGAAGGATCCGCTAATGCCTGGATTTAAGAAAATATGCTTCAATACGCCTTACCTTGACCTGCTTTGCGAGCAGATAAAAGAAGTTGCCAAAGAATATCCCGATTGCGACGGAATATTTCTAGACATAATAAGCCAGGGGCAGTGCTGCTGCAAATGGTGCATGGAGTCAATGCTTAAAAACGGCTTTGATCCCGAACAGGAAGAAGACCGGAAAGCTCATGCCTTAACTGTTCTTGAAAAATATTACAAAGCAACAACAGCGGCTGGGAAAACCTATGACTCGAACATGACTGTTTTTCATAACAGCGGACATATCACTGTCGGCGCAAGGGATAAGCTTAAATATTTTAATCATCTTGAACTGGAATCACTTCCGACCGGTGGCTGGGGCTACGACCACTTCCCGTTGTCCGCGAAGTACTGCGGCGTCCTTGATTTCGATTTCCTTGGCATGACCGGCAAATTTCACACCACATGGGGTGAGTTCGGCGGCTACAAGCATCCCAACGCGCTGCGCTATGAATGCGCCGCGATGATCGCCATGGGCGCAAAATGCAGCGTGGGCGACCAGCTTCATCCCGCGGGAATGCTGGACAAAAGCACTTACCGAATCATTGGCGAAGCGTACAAGGAAGTTGAGGAAAAAGAGCCTTGGTGCGACAAGGTAAAAAATGTTGCCGACATCGGCCTTGTCTCAACCGTGGCCACAAACCATATTGAGGCAAGGGAGTGCCCCGCCGATATCGGAGCCGGAAGAGTCTTGTTGGAAGGGCATATGCTTTTTGACATACTTGACACAGAAGCTGATTTGTCCCCTTACAAACTCATTATCCTGTCTGACCATGCCGAGGTGAGCGCGAAATTGAAAGTCAAAATAGACGCATACCTGGCTAAAGGCGGAAAGCTTCTCATCACAGGGGACAGCGGCCTTGACAGCGACAAAACATCCTTCCTTTGGGATATAGGCGCAGACTATGAAGGGAAAAGCGAGTTTACTCATAATTATATTCTTCCCGATAAGGATTACAGGCCGTCTTTCTGTGATTCTCCGATAGTGATGTACATGCCTTCAAACAACATAAAGGCGACTTCCGGCGTATCTTTAGGAGGCATCAGCGACCCCTATTTTAACCGCTCCTACAAACATTTCTGTTCGCATCAGCACACTCCATACACGCTGGATGACAGCGTTTATGACTGTGGCGTCATAAATGGCAATATTATGTATTTGGCTCACCCGGTGTTTTCCATCTACCGCTGGTATGGCGCGGTGGTTTACAAGGAATACATTCTTAACGCGATAAACAAACTTCTTGGGAACGATGTGTCGGTGAGGACAAACATGTCTTCCATCGCGCGCTTGAACATGATGGAGCAGGAGGAAGAAAAACGCTATATTCTTCATCTTTTATATGCGTCCAAGATTTTGCGCGGCGGAGACATACCATTGTCCGGCGGAAATATCCGCGCCACAAAGCCCATAGAAATAATTGAAGATCTGGATACTTTGTCGGACACCACTGTGTCTGTCAAGACAGAGAAAAAGATAAAAAGGATAAGCCTTGAGCCGCAGGGCAAAGAAATTGAATTTGAACTTAAGGACGGCAGGGTGTGTTTTAAGGTTGACAGCTTTAAATGCCATCAGATGATAGTTCTTCACTACTGATCTAATCAGAGCCTCTCCCTGTCGCCGATGACAGCAGGGAGAGGCCGCTTATGTTTAAAGCTTGCTGGTTTTGACTTTAGCCTTTAGTTCTTCCGAGCAATTTGCCAAAAGCGTATTGAACAATTTTGTCCATTCGCCATTTGTCATGCCCACAAAAGGTGTGTCTGTCACATAAGACGCTGCTTTTATATTGACTTTTTTTCCATTCAGGAGTTTTACCTCCAGCGCAATTCCTATTTTCGCGTTCATTTTGATTGTCTGCTCCATGGAAAAACTCCACAATGCATGAGCTACTGCGCTTCCGCGAGGCATGGAAACCCATCCCCAAAAATCAGTTATTTTGATTTTTGCGTCAATAACCCTTCCTTTGGGCTTTGCCAAGGCCACATTATATCCCAGTGAGGCAAAGGTGTTTCCTGCAAGGTTGCCCACTAATTTTTCAATGGTCTCGGCATCTTTCAAAGACACATTCCCGCAAGCCTTTCCGTATCCGCTTCTATTACGGCCTATGACCTTGTTTTTGGGCAACTCCGAAGAAGCCAAAGATGGCACATCAGGGGTGCATGGAGGCACATGAAAGCTGCGACAGTCAACAACATTGCTTATATAAATTGTTTTTTGAGCCTTTTCTGCCGCTTGTATTGCGGGAGGGATCGAGAGCGCAACTCCGTTGCCCATGTGCGAGCATGATGAAAGACTCAGAGAAGCAAGGATAGAAGCGGCGCTCAACATTAAAACTTTATGTTTCATTTGAATAGTTCCTTAGATTTATTGTTGGAAGGATTTAATTGCATCTAAAATAATATCAGGGTTGTCTGTCATTATTCCTTTTATTCCACATTTAAGATATTTTTTGCAGTCTTCTGCGGTGTTTGCATAAAACATATTGGCGCAGAGTCCTTTTTGCTTGATTTCCTTGCAGAATTCCGGGGTTGCGAGATTTTTTGACGGCTGGATAAAGACAGAACCAAACTCTTTGTGCCTTTCTAAGTTGCCTCTGTCTTCCCCCACGCATATTTCAATTTCTGAATTGATTCTTTTATACTGCGCCGCTTCTTCAAATGTTGAAATCATCAGAAAAGCGCGCTCGTAAAGACAATATTTGTCATATAAGCTGCAGATGCGCTCTGAAACAGTTGCGGATTGAGTGTAGACTTGTATGTTCAAAAAACATTTTCCAGCGAGCAGCGCCAGCGCTTCTTCCAATGACGGGATTTCAGCGTTGCTTGTCTTTGGTTTTTCCAGACGCCTTCCGGTGTCATGAGGACCGTCCCAAAAAGACGCATTAAGTTTTTTTAGCTCTTCAAGAGTCATTTCTTCAGGTCGGCCGACTCCGTCTGTAGTCCTGTCCAAGGTGTTGTCATGAAGTATTATTGGAACATTGTCCAAAGAGCCTCTCACATCAAATTCGATGATGTCAACGCCTGTCTCAAGGGCTTGTTCAAAAGCAAGCAGCGTGTTCTCTGGATATTTCCCTGAAAATCCTCTATGCGCTGTGACTATTGTTTTTCCATCGATCTTGTAAATATTTTTAAGTTTATGAGTCATGTTGTTCTTTCTCTTTTTTCTGCGTTAGCGCTTGATGCGCGCACTTTGCTGAAAAATAGGCTATTATCCCTATGGCAACGGCAAAAATCGGCGCGCATATTAAAGATCCAATCAGATAATCGACAATTCTGGAGCCCATTTGCTCCCCCAGCGTGTGCCAGTCGAAGTTTGAAAGAAATTCGCCGTGACGCGCGTAATATCCAACTTCAAGGCATATTGCCGGGACAAACGGCGGCATGCAGAAATGACTGATATTCAAGGCTATGAGCCTGTTGAATTTTAATCGTGTGGCGCAAAACACAATGGCCGCGCAATGTATGCCAATAAGCGGAAGAGTTCCCAGAAGGATGCCCAACGCGCAGGCAAAAGCGATTTCGCCCGGGGATGTCTTTTCCATTATCAGCATTTTCAGTGTTTTCCATGGATGCATGAGTGAAAATTTGAGTTGTTTTGCCTGGGAGTCGCCAAAGATTATTTTATGTGGCCACGGGAGAAAATTCCGAAAAACAAGAAACAGGAATATTCTAGTGCAACGCAGATTGTCAAGCCATGGATGAAAATGCGACGCCTCTCTGGTTTCTTCTGAATATTTCACAGATATGTCAACCGATTCAAGAGACAGTCCGGCCCATACGGATTTAACAAGAATCTCCACTTCATAATCGTATTTATCAGAGTGGCATGCCACTTTATTTACTGTCTCTGCTGGATATGCTCTGAATCCGCTTTGAGTATCAGGCAGAGTCGCTCCGCAGGCTGTTTTCACCCAGAAATTGGAATTTTTGCGGCCAAAACGGCTGGAAAACGGGACGCATTGTCCGCCAAAACTCCGGTTGCCCACAATGATTGAACGCGGAGCTTTATGTATTTTGTCAACAAATTTTCCGATTTCAGAAGGATTATGCTGACCGTCCGCGTCTATTGTTATAATGTGGCTGTAATTGTGTTCGTCAGCCCATTTGCCGGCAGTGCGGATAGCCACGCCTTTTCCCATATTGCGAGCATGGCTTATTATTGTCGCGGGCAATCCTTCAAGCGCTTCAGGGCTCCCGTCGTTGCTGCCGTCGTTAACCACAAGCAGGTCCAAGCCGGAGCTTAAAACTCCCTCAACCACTTCTCTAACAGTTTTTATGTTATTGAAAAGAGGGACAACCGCCAGTATCTTTATTTCATCGTTTGATTTTTTTTTTGCAGAATCCATATTTCTGTTTAGTCCATATCTCATAATCAGGGGGTTATTTTACTGTGAGAATCTTGCTTGTCAAACCCAATGTAAAACTTGACACCATATTGAAGCTTAGAAAACTTGTAATTTTGGAGCCTTTGGAGTTGGGCTATCTGGCCGCCGCAACGCCTGAAGAGCACGAAGTCCGCATTGCTGATTTGAGAGTGACAGATGCTCCTGACGAGACATTTGAAAAAGAATTGCGCGAATTTGCTCCGGATATTGTGGGATTATCAGGATATACCAATGAGGCGTCAGCAGTGAAAAAACTGGCGAGCAAGACCAAGTTGTTGTTTAAGGACTCAATTGTGGTTGTGGGCGGCCCTCATGCCACGGTAATGACTGAAGATTACAATATAAAAGAAATCGACGCTATTGTAAGAGGCGAAGGATGCATTCCATTTCGGAATATCGTCGAAAATATTTCTTGCGGCAAAGCCCTTGACAACATTCCCAATGTGATTTTGACCGGAAACAGGTTCGACAAGAAAAAAGCCCTCGCAGTTCCCCATCATCCGGATCTTGCTGATCTTCCGCTCCCGAGACGCGATCTATGGGACCACAAAAATTATATTTGCGTATGGCCATCGGAAGAGCACTCGGATTTTGAAACCATTTTCCCACGCGTATCCCTCATGCGCACTTCCTACGGGTGCAAAATGAATTGCTCGTTTTGCGTTATTCCCATTCTCAGCGAACGCCGTCATTTAGTTCGCGCCCCGGAGGATGTGGCCGATGAAATAAGCCAGTTAGAAGCGGATCATGTTTATTTTTGCGATGACGAGACTTTTATGAATGCAGACTACATAAAGAACGTGGCGGAGACAATAAAAGCCAGAGGCATTAAAAAGAAATATTTTGCCTGGGCGCGCTCAACAACGGTCAACCGTCGCCCCGAACTGTTCAAGCTCTGGAAAAGCGTCGGGCTGGATTCCGTCTTCCTGGGCTTTGAGTTTGTGTCCGACGACTACTTGAAGGAAGTGTCCAAGCATTCCACAGTGGCTGACAATGAGCAAGCGCACAGAATTTTGCGCAGCATGGGCATTGCCGTCATTGCCGCATTCATGATAAAGCCAGACTTCACAGAAGAAGACTTTGACAGGATGGAGGAATATATGAAAAATATGCCGCCAGCTCAGTTCAATGTCACAATTTGCACGCCTTCTCCCGGCAGTCCTGACTGGCTGAAACAGAAAGACAAATTTATTTATGTTGATCTGGACATGCATGACTCCATGCATTCCTTGTTCAAGACCCGCCTTCCCTTGAAGAGATTTTTCGAGCGCTTTTCCAGGCTTGTGGATTTGTCTGTCCAAAAGAATCCCCTTAATTCGCCGGAAAACAAATTGTCGCTTCTTGACATCGGGCGCATAGCCAAAGCCAGCAGAGAATACACGACTAGCCTGAGAAACGCCTACAAAGACTATCCAGAGTCCATGTGGAACAGTTGAATGCCTGGAAGATTCCTCCAATAGTTCTAAAAAATAAAAGACACCAGGCAAAGCCGGAATAAAAACCGGACTATGTCCGGACGCCATCCAGCGGCGGAATTGCTGGTCGCCAAAGGCGATGGCTAAGCCACTTTTAAACCCACTTTGCGGGGGGGCGACAGCGCGCATGACGCATTGAAAGTCTACAGCTTGTAGGGATGCGAAGCGACAGCGGAGCCATCAAGTCAATTTATTTTTAGGACGGCGCTTGTCGTATTTCTTTCTTTTCTGTCTCTCGGGCCGGGAATGTGTACTTGAATTAGGCCATTGCTCTATGAGGCCGGGGACTTTCCATTTTGTTTCATTTTGGATGATCATAAGCTCTCTTCCGTGAGCGTAGGAACGGTTGCTTAAAATGTTCGAGCTTTTGTCGCCGTTTTTGAATATAGGCTGCATCATCATCATTTTCATTGCAGACGCCGTGAGGCGTTTTATGATAGAGTGTCCTTCAAAAACTTTCCGGGCGACTTCCTTTATGTCTCCGCCAATTCCTTTGTAGTTTTCCCAAAGTCCGCCTGATGGGCCTTGCCCTACAGATTCTTCCACAAAAGGCAGCACAAGCGAAGCGAGCGCCAATGAAATGCTGTCTCTGTAGATGCCTTCGCGCAGCCTTTTATTCTTTTCAGCAAGAAGCGCCAATGAGTATTTGCCGGATTTCGTGTCCCATTTTGATTCAAGGAAAGGCAGGAAAAACTT
Organism: uncultured Victivallales bacterium; assembly: GCA_964651145.1. Lineage (GTDB taxonomy): Bacteria > Verrucomicrobiota > Lentisphaeria > Victivallales > GWF2-45-14 > CAZYVR01. The sequence continues at coordinate 15,631 of CAZYVR010000060.1, forward strand.
TAAAAATCCATGCTCATGAAAAGCCTGAAGAATCTTGTCGGAATAAGGATTTTTCAAGATTTTTTCAAGTTCCAGTGTCAATCTTGAATGGGAGGCATGGGTTATAAGGTCAAGGTTGGCTGACAAAGCCCGCTTGGTTTCTTCTTCAAGCTTGAAACCATACTGTCCGACAAGCTTCAACGCTCTAAGCAACCTCACGGGGTCCTCTTCGAAACGCAAGGCAGGGTCGCCTATGACCCGAACTATTTTGTCGTCTATGTCTTTGACTCCCATGCCGGTACAGTCGATTATCTTGTCATGCGTAGGGTCGTAAAAAATCGCGTTTACAGTGAAGTCGCGCCGCCATGCGTCTTCTTCCGAAGTCCCGAACTCGTTGTCGTGGAAAATCATATTTTCGGGCGGAACTTCCTTGCGCGAGCGATGGTTTTGCCGCGTTTTGTCAGGTTCGCGCCTGAATGTGCTTATTTCTATTACTTCTCTGCCATGGTGCAGGTGGACGAGCTTGAATCTGCGTCCGATAATAAAAGTTTGCCTTCCTCCGAAGACTCTGCAGATTTGTCTCGGGGTTGCGGCTGTTGAAATGTCATAATCCTTAGGGGCTCTGTCAAGAAGGCCATCCCTGACAGCTCCGCCGACTATATATGTTTCGTGTCCGGCTTTTTGAAGTTTTTCAACTATTTCATTTATATGCGAAGCTATTTTTGCTTTTATGCTCATAATTTTGCGTGTTCTATCTTGAATGCGGTTTTCTGATTATAGTGTCAACGCAGTCCATATCGGGATTGCGCTTCGGGCAGTCTGAGTTGAAATGAAGACCTCGGCTTTCCTTGCGGCTCAATGCGGAGTCAATAATTATTTCCGCGACCGACGCGATATTTCTCAGCTCAATAAGGTCGGGGGTTATCAGGAAGTCCCAATAATATTTTTCAATTTCCTTTCTTATATTTTTAATGCGGGCCTTTGCGCGCTCCAGTCGCTTGGATGTCCTGACTATTCCCACATAGTCCCACATAAAGCGGCGTATTTCGTCCCAGTTGTGGGCGATGACTACCAGCTCGTCCGAATCAGTGGCGTCTCCGCTGCTCCAGTCGAGAATTTTGCCTGACGGGTAATTGGCTTTGATATCATTCATCTTCGACATTATATCCTCCGATGATGTCTTCGCCACGACAAGAGCCTCAAGCAAACTATTGCTTGCCAGGCGGTTGGCTCCGTGAAGACCGGTGCAGGCCGCTTCGCCCACAACGTACAGGCCTTTTATTCCAGTAAAGCCGTTAATGTCGGTTTTGACTCCGCCGCAGGAGTAATGTGCCGCCGGCACCACAGGTATGGGGTCTTTGGCCATGTTGATGCCCAGTTCCATGCATTTTTCAAAGATATTCGGAAAACGTCTTTTCAAGGTGTCTTCATCTTCGTGAGTTATGTCGAGATATGCGCATTCTTCTCCGCTGCGCTTCATTTCGTTGTCTATTGCCCGCGCCACCACGTCTCTGGGAGCGAGGCTTCCCATCTCATGATAAACGTCCATGAATTCCACAAGCGTTCCTGACTGGGTTTTGCGCTTCAGAATGGCTCCTTCGCCGCGCACAGCCTCGCTGACAAGGAATGATTTGACGTCGGGGTGATAAAGGATTGTCGGATGAAACTGAAAAAATTCCATATTTGCGATTGTGGCGTTTGCGCGATAACACATAGCCACGCCGCTTCCGCATGCAACATCCGGATTGCTGGTGTAAAGATAAACTTTACCGGCTCCGCCAGTGGCGACTGTGGTGCTGTATGAACAGAAAGTTTTTATCACATTGTTTTCAATGTCCAGAACATAAGCGCCGAGGCAATGATTTTCTCCCATCCAGCCGAATCCCCAGGATGTGAGCAGGTCAATGGACTGATGCCATTCAAATATTTGGATGTTCGGGTTCTGGCGGCATGCCTCAATTAGGCTTCTTTCAATTTCCTCGCCGGTGATGTCGCCGGCATGCAATACGCGCCGCTGAGTGTGCCCGCCTTCTTTGCCAAGGTCGAACTCATCGTTGTGCTTTTTGTCGCCAAGCTCTCCGCGCGTGGTGAATTTAGCGCCTGTGTCCATAAGTTCCCGGACAACTCCCGGGCCAGCCTCTACAATTTTTCGGACAATTACAGGGTCACATAAATGATCGCCCGCGTTCAAGGTGTCCTCGACATGCTGGTCAAAGGAATCCTCGTCATGGATCACGCACGCAATCCCTCCCTGCGCATATTTTGTGTTGCACTCGTCAAGCTTCCGTTTGCTTATGACAGCCACGGAACCATTCTTTGCAAGCCTGAGCGCGGACGAAAGCCCGGCAACTCCGCTGCCTATAACCAGATGGTCAAAAATCAATCTATTTTTAAAATCCATAAAATTTGACTGGAATTATTTGTTAATCAGTTTATTAAGTAATAATACACTTTGAATGGAGTTTTTTCTAATGGCAGGACAGAACAAAAAGAAAATATCGGCAATTAATATGCCGGCGGACGAATTGAGGGAGCTCGACAAGGCCGAAAAAGCGGCAAGGCCGGGCAACGAGGCATATAAAATATCACGAAAGAAAAAATGGATTGAACGTCTTGTTCTAGTCGTTTCCGGCGTAATATTCGCGGCGGCGTTTCCATCGTGGAACTGGTCGCTCCTAGGCTGGGTGGGAATCATTCCGCTATTCTGGATAGTCAGAGACAAAAAATGGACGCAAGCCTGGCGCGCAGGATACCTCTGGGGATTTTCCTGGAGCGTTGTGTCATTTTTCTGGATTGGCGAAATAGAATCGTTCAATCCGCCGTTCAGCCACATGGTGGACGCTGTCCAAACAGTCATTCCAGCATTTAACGGCGGCTTCCTGCTGCCTTACATAATGGGGCTGGTCATAGGCCTTTTCCCAGCGTTCTGGGCGTTGCCTGTTCCTGTCATCCTCCGCGGACTTCTTGTTCCCGTCGACGTGCAGTTGAGAGGAGCCGACGCTGTCAAAGAATTCAACAAGCCAAACTATATAAGAGAAATAATATGCGTCCTTTCGCTTGCGGCCTGGTGGTGCATTCTCGAATGGGTTCGCACGTGGATAGCCACCGGCCTGCCATGGAATTTCCTGGCGACCACGCAGTGGCGGAACGTGCCCTTGCTTCAAATTTGCGAATATACCGGATCTTACGGAGTCAGCTTTCTTGTGGCAATCGTCAATATTTCGCTGGCAATGGCGGCGGTTGGATGGGCAAAAAATTACAAACACGGACGCTATCGGCGCCCTGTCCCTTTTATAGCGGCTATGATTCCGAAAATGATTTGTGTGCTGACTGGCTCCAAGTCAATGCTAAAATACAGAAAAGCAAACAACGGCTCTCGTTTTACCGCCGCAATACTTCAGGGCGATATAGCGCAATGCCGGGGCGCCACCGACAAAGAAGCCAAGGCAGCGCTCAACAAATATATGCGCCTTAGCGAAATAGCCCTTATAAGCAAACCCGACATAGTCATCTGGCCGGAAACTGCGGTGCCTCTGCCTTACAGGTCCAGCCATGCAATGTGCCTTGACTATAGATTCAGGCTCAACACACTTATACAAAAACACAAAATACCGTTTCTTATCGGAACCATCGACTTCGAGGATATTCCGCCAGGCGTCAACAAAAAGGCAGAAATATACAACAGCGCTTTGCTAATAGACAAAAATGGCAAAATCGCTGACAAGTTCCACAAAATAAATCTGGTGCCCTTCGGAGAATTTGTCCCTTTAAGCGGTATGTTCCCTTTCCTTGTGGACGCTATAGGCATGGGCAGACAGCTTACTCCGGGAACTGACTTCAGCCCCATAGAAATAATCCCGGGCGTAAGGGCGGGAATCGGCATATGCTTTGAAGACATCTTTCCGTACGTGGCTCGGAACGAGGTAAAAAAAGGAGCAAATCTGCTGATCTACATAACCAACGACGCATGGTATCCGACAAGCTCCGAGCCCGAACAGCACCTTGCAAATTCCGTATTCAGGGCAGTCGAAAACCGCCGCCCCATGATCCGTTGCGGAAACAACAGCGGAAGCTGCCTCATTCTTCCCAACGGAGTGATTGCCGACAGTATTTTCGTTGACGAGTCTTTGGACAAAAACGGCAAGAAAAAGCTTCTTTTGGCAAAGCGAGGCGAAGGCTGCGCAAACTTCATTGTTGACGTCCGCCCGAATCCTCCAATGACTTTTTACACCCGCCACGGCGACATGTTCATTCTTCTCTGCTGGGCCATTTTTGCTTATGCCTCAATCATAGCCCTTTGGTCATGGCGCAAGAAAAAAACTGCATTGCTGGAGAAGTTTAATTAAAAAATCCCGGCGGAGCCGGAGTAAAAATAAGACTTATGCCTTGCTGAGCGCAAATTATTGTTGACAAAAGTAAGCTTTTGGCTTGAAAATCAGACATTTTTGTTATAGTAACTAACAGCTAAGCAAACAATAAACACAAACTAAAAATAAAAAGAGGTAAACAGAAATGTCAACCATTTATGACGTTCATGCTCGCGAAATTCTGGATTCCCGCGGGAACCCTACACTCGAAGTCGAAGTAACACTTGACTCTGGAATAATCGGCTCAGCGGCAGTTCCATCCGGCGCCTCCACTGGCGTAAACGAAGCTCTGGAACTCAGAGACGGCGACAAAAAACGCTACGGCGGCAAAGGCGTCCTCAAGGCGATTGAAAACGTCAACGAAAAAATATTCCCCGAGATCGAAGGAATGGACGCGCTTGATCAAATAGGCATTGACGACGCAATGATCCAGCTTGACGGCACAAAAAACAAGAAAAATCTTGGAGCCAATGCAATGCTGGGCGTGTCCCTTGCAGTTGCGCACGCGGCCGCAAGATTCCTTGACCTTCCGCTTTTCCGCTACATTGGCGGCACAAACTCCAAGCGTCTTCCTGTTCCTATGATGAACATCATCAATGGCGGCGCGCACTCAGATGCTCCGATAGACTTCCAGGAATTTATGATTCGTCCTGTCGGAGCTGAAACCTTCAGCGAAGCCATTCGCATGGGCGCAGAAGTGTTCCACGCTCTCAAAAAAGTGCTCCATGATCGCGGCTTAGGCACTGCTGTAGGCGACGAGGGCGGATTTGCCCCCGAGCTTGACGGCGTGACGGATGCGCTTGATGTAATAATGAAAGCCATCAAAGCTGCCGGATACAAAGCCGGACGCAAGGAAAAAGGCGGAGAAATATCTATTGCGCTTGACGTTGCCGCAAGCGAATTCTACAACAAGAGATCCAAAAAGTACGACTTCAAAAAAGAAGGCAAAGGCACAAAGCTGACTTCCATCCAGATGGCTGACTACCTTGCCACGCTTGTCAAAAAATATCCTATCGACTCCATTGAAGACGGCATGGACGAGAATGACTGGAAGGGTTGGAAAATCCTTACAGAAAAACTAGGCGACAAAGTTCAGCTTGTGGGCGACGACTTGCTCGTGACAAATGTTGAGTACCTTGCAAAAGGCATCAAGGAAAAATCTGCAAACGCAATCCTTATCAAAGTCAACCAGATCGGGACTCTCTCCGAAACGCTGGACGCCATCGAAATGGCTCACAACGCAGGCTGGAAAGCGGTTGTCAGCCACAGATCAGGCGAGACTGAAGACACAACCATTGCCGACATCGCGGTTGCAATGAACACTGGACAGATAAAGACCGGATCTCTCAGCAGAACCGACCGCATCTGCAAATACAACCAGCTCATTCGCATCGAAGAAATGCTCGGCGAACTAGCCATATATGGCTAAAAAAAAGCTGATTAATATCAAGCGGCTCCTCATGCGAGGGGCCGCTTTTTTTGTGTTTATACTAGGGTCTGTCCAGAAAAAAGTAAGTTTTTTAAATAGAGAGAGATACATT
>CAZYVR010000061.1:0-21206 GCA_964651145.1 uncultured Victivallales bacterium
TTACTGGAATGAAGATATGGGTGAACTTCCCCAGGAAATGGATTGGGATGAATTTTGGTCTGTAGTAAAAGGTGGAGGACCATGTAGCAAACAAAGATTAAAACACTATAACGATGCTCATAATAATGGTGAATGGGTTCGTAAAGCAGCAAAAGCTTACGCAGAAAAACAAAATTCTAAATGGAATATGACTGCATAATAATTGGAGCTGGCTTGTCCGGCATGACTGCTGGAATACGCTTGGCGCATTTTGGGAAAAAAGTGTGCATTTGCGAAAAGCACGACCGGCTCGGCGGCCTCAATTCATATTACACAATGGGGTCTTATAAAATGGAGACCGGCCTGCACGCGATGACCAACTTTTCCCCCAAAAAAGCGTCAAAGTCAAATACTATGCTTAAGCTTTTGAGGCAGTTGAGGATTCCTTACGAAAGCCTTGAATTGCGCGAGCAAAATCATTCACTGGTGCATTTTCCGGAAACAGTTTTGAAATTCAGCAACGACTTTAGCTTCTTTGAAAATTCCGTGGCGGAAAACTTCCCTCATGAGATTGACAACCTGAGGGAAATGGACAAAATGCTCTTGAGCTTTGACGAGTTGAGCTTGAGCAATCAATACATGTCCTCAAAAAAAATTGTCGACGAATATTTAAAAGACCCGCTCCTTCAAAATATGCTTATGTGCCCAATGATGTATTACGGCAACGCGCGTCCCGACGATATGGATTTCTCCATGTTTGCCGTCCTTTACAAAAGCATATTTCACGAAGGCTTGAGCCGGCCCGCTGGAGCCGGAATCCGACTTATCCTGAAACTGTTGAAAGACCGTTTCCTGGAATCAGGCGGCGAACTGAAACTGAATTCGGGCATTGTCAGAATAAACACAGAAAACGGCAATGCAACATCAGTGGAAACAACAAAAGGCGAAACGCTTTCCACTAAAAAAGTATTGTCCGATGCCGGTTATTTTGAAACAATGGCTCTCTGCGACAACAAGCCCACAGGGATCGAAAACATGCCGGTTGGCGAAATCGCCTTTGCCGAAAGCATCGCCGAACTGGGCGGATGCCTTGACCATTTTGACAATAAAGAAACAATTATATTTTTCAATGACTCAGACAGCTTCACATACAGAAAGCCCGACAGTCTGATAGACACGAAAAGCGGAACCATCTGCTTCCCGACAAACTTCCAGTTTAAGCCTGACGATGAAAAGCCATCGCCAGCCATCCGCACAACGGTAATGGCAAACTGCGACAAATGGCGGGAGTTGTCAAAAGACGAATATACAGAAGCCAAAAAGCAGGCGGCAACCCAAATATTAAAAAAGACCGAAGCCATAACAGGAGTGGCAAACATAGAAGAAAACGCGGAGCTTGTCGACACAGTGACGCCCTTGACCTTTGAGCGCTTCACTGGCCATGCAAACGGCTCCATTTACGGAGCTCCCGACAAATGCCGGGACGGAAAGACACATTTGGACAATCTCTACCTTTGCGGAACAGATCAGGGTTTTCTTGGAATAATCGGAGCAATGTTCAGCGGAGTGACAATAGCAAATCTTTATTTGTTGAAATAAAAATCAAAAGCGGCTGCCGAATGGCAACACGCGCCGTTTATTTCTAGATCAATTATTTTTTCACTCGCCTGGCTCTGAGTTTTCGATAAGCCCTGTCATGGCTTTTTCCAGGACTTCCAGAGTCCATTCAACATCGACAAACGCGCGGTGCGCCTGTTCTTCTTTGCCGCCAATGCCAAGCGCGAAATATTCCTTGAGATAGCCAAGGCTATAGCTTTTTAAGCCAGGGAAAGCTTGCTTTATGATGGGAATAGTGTTGAGGGTTTTCCCCTGCCAAAGTTTATGCCCGGTTCTGAAAAGGCTTTCCTGAAGAAAGCCAAGGTCGAATCTGGCATTGTGCGCCGCCAGGGAGCTGTCTTTGGCAAACTCAAGAAAAGGGTTGGCCAGTTCATGAAAAGTGGGGGAGTTGGCGACCATGTCGTCGCTAATGCGATGGACTTTGGTCGCCTGAGACGGTATTAACACGCCTAAGCCGGGATTGACCAGAGAATGAAAACGGCTTTTAAAGCCATCGCGCTCCACGCGTATCGCCGCTATTTCGACAATCCTGTCGCGCGACGGGCTCATTCCAGTCGTCTCCAGATCGAAGATAGTGAACGGCCCCAATTCAAACCATTTTCTAGCCAAGGCTCTCCTCTGCAATCATGCTGTTTACTTTGAGTATCCGTTGGGATGCTTCTGAAGCCATTTCCATACGGATTCGATAATTACGCGCGCGTCTTCGTATTGCGGTTTCCATCCAAGCTCTTTTTTGATCAAGTCAGAGCCTGCGATCAGGCGCGGCGGATCGCCTGCGCGACGCGGAGCAACTTCTGCCGGAATAGGATGTCCGGTGACTTCGCGGGCCGCCTCGATAATTTCTTTCACGCTGAGCCCGTTGCCTGTTCCAAGGTTGAAGCCTCCGCTGCGGGGAGCGGTCAAGGCCAGCATATGAGCCTGAGCCAAGTCAAGGATATGTATGTAATCCCTGATGCATGTGCCGTCCGGGGTGTCATAGTCGTCGCCGTAAATCATTATTTTTTCGCGCTTGCCCTGGGAAACCTGAAGAATGATTGGAATAAGGTGCGTTTCAGGACTGTGGTCTTCGCCGAAGTTTTCAGTGGCGCCTGCGGCGTTGAAATATCTGAGAGCTGCGTAATTGATGCCATGAATCTGATTGTACCATTTTAGGACTTTTTCAAAAGCAAGCTTTGACTCTCCGTATGGATTGATGGGCAGCTGAGGAGTGGCTTCGGTGATTGGCATTTCCTTCGGCTCGCCGAAAGTCGCGGCAGTGCTGGAAAAAACAATTGTCTTTACACCGCCTTCAACCGCAGCGTCGGCCATATTGATTGCCGCAGAAAGGTTGTTTCTGAAATATTTGCCTGGATTTTCCATGGACTCGCCAACGAGGGAAAACGCGGCGAAATGCATAATGGCTTCAAAGTCCTGACCTTTGACCGCGTTCATAATTACGTCGCGATCCGCAAAATTTCCTTCAATAAATCCAGCCCTTGGGTCTACTGCTTCGCGATGCCCGGTAATAAGCGCGTCAAAAACAACAACCTCGTGTCCGTGATTGAGCAAGTACTCCGTGCACGCGCTGCCGATATAGCCTGCGCCGCCGCATACAAGAATTTTCATGGCATTTCCTTTATAGGTTTTCTGTCAAACAAAGATAAGAGAATACACTTATTAATGTAAATTTAAATGTCATGAAAAACTTTTTGCGCAATATTTTTGCAATTGCTTCGCTAATTAATAGAGCAGCACGTCTTCAACAAGTTTCATCGCCTCATGCGTTCTTTCGACGGAAACGGCTATAATGCTAAAATTGCCGTCCTGCTTGATAATGCGTATGCTTCTCATATTGATGTCGGCGTCTTTAAATCGGATAGAAATTTGCGCAAGCGCTCCGGGCTTGTTCTCAAGCTTCAATATCAGGACATCTTCGGAAAAAGCGCAATAAGAAGCGTTTTTGAGCGCCAGCAAAGCCTCGTCATATCTGTCGACCTCCAACGCAATGACGCTTATGCCGTCATGCTCGTCCGACTGTATATTCTCAATATTAATGTTTTTGTTTCCAAGAATTAGCGCAAGATTTGCCAAAACTCCCGGCTTGTCATCCACTACAACTGTGATTCTTTTCATTGTCAGTCATGCTCCTCTATTCGGATTTTTTGCAGGCCACTATGTCATCGGCAATCTGGTCAACTTGCTCTTTGGTCACATGCGGCATAGTTATAATGTGTGCGATATTGCCGTAAACAGCAATCTGCCATTTATCAAGAGCAGCCTGTCCCGGCTTTGGGAAAATAACGGTGACGGAGTTTTTATTTTTCCATGCGTCAATCCCCCTGCTTCTGAAGACTTCCACCGCATATTCCGCCATTGCAAGAGACTTGCCCACTATTTCTTTGAATCCTTCAATGCCATAGCGTTTTATGGCGTACCATAACACTATTGGAGTAAAACCATTGCGCGAGCCGGGAATGGTCGTGTCCAGAGCTCCCACATATTCAACGGCTCTGGCAATGCGCTTCATTTGACTTTTCTTTGCCAAAACAACTCCGCAAGGGATGGGGGAGCCTATCATTTTATGCCCGCTTATTGATATGCTGTCGATGCTATCAGCAAAATTCCAGGGTTGTGGGTCGTCAACAAAAGGAAGGATCATTCCGCTCAACGCGGCGTCGGCATGAATGTAATGCTTTTCTATTAAAAACTCGTTCAGGATTCCTTTTACAAGCGGGATGTTGTCCACAGCTCCAGTCATGGTTGTGCCGACAGTGACAAAAATTATCGCGGGCGAATCGCGGTGCAACTTTATGGATTCGCGCAAGTCCTCGTAATCCATCTCTCCGTTTTCCTGATGTCTTATCATTATGCTTTTGACGTTCAGGAGCTTCAAGGATTTGCCAACGCTGTAATGCGTGTCCTGAGAATAATAGACTATTGCCTCGGGGCACATTTCGCGCGCCAGGAATATGCCGTAAAGATTTCCTTCCGTTCCGCCGTTGGTCACATATCCCCAATGCTCCTCCTCCGGCAATTTTGCAAGTTTTCCGAAAAACTCAATGACCTCCCGCTCAAGCTCTCTTGAATTAATTCTGTAATTGCTGCTCTCAAAAGGATCGCCGACATTGTTGATGCTGTACTGCAAAAAAGGAAAAAGTTCTGAATAGTCAAATAAATTATTGGTGGGATATCCCACCGCAGTCTTGCGTTGTTCAGCCAAATCACCCATAAGTTGCTCCAGGCGCTTATGGTCATCCCCACTCAAAGAGTTTCTGTAAATGCTCATACACTCTCCTTACTGTTTGAGTAAATATATCAACACTTTTCCCAAGAGCAATCGAATCTTTTGAAGTTTTACCTTGATAAATTTAATCATACGACCTATATTAGTCATATGATTAAATTACTTTAAAGAGATTAGGACTTGACATGGCAAACTACGCGACGACCGAAAAAACCCGTCACACACTGATAATGACCGCCGGAGAGTTATTTGCCGAGCACGGAATCAAGGCTGTGACAACGCGCATGATTGCACAAGAATCAGGCGAGAATATCGGAACCATTCATTACCATTTCGGAGGGAAATCAGGCCTGCTGAACGCCGTGGTCGAATACGTTATTGCAGGCTGGAAAGACGATCCTTTGGGAAAGATTTTTGAGGAACAGCAGGAACTCCTCGAAACCCGTGCAGGGCAGGCATTGCTGATAAAGCAGTTGATCAACACGCAAGCGGATATAATTTTCGCTCACGGGAGCAATTGGTGGTGCGGAACCCTTATCTATCAGATTCTTCAGCGTGACACAGAAGTGACGGAAAAAGTAATTAATGAATTGATCGCTCTGGAGACCCGAGTGTTTGTGGGGCTATACCAGAAAATCGTCAAAGGAGCGAGCTTTGATGAAGCCTATGCCTGGATGTTGACAGTGATTGCGCCGTTTGTGCTTTTGACCACCAGCCCGCTAGTCACTACAAAAATGCGTGGAGTGAACAGCTTGGACGATGAGTTCATCAAAAGAGTGCGCCAAAATACAATAAAGAACACTCTCTCGGGGCTGGGCCTGGAGAACGTGAATGATATAAAACATGAGAAAAGTCGCAAATGAAAAGACGCATATCATATTTAGCCGTAGGCATAGTGTCCGTCTCCGCGGTGTTCGCGGTGGGCAGCGTATGGATAAAGAAACCGACAGCAAAAATGAAAGAGAATGAGACAATCCATTTTGTAAAAACCGCCGTGGCAAAGCCGACGAACAGCGGCAGCAAAACTTCATATCCGGGAACCGTGCGGGCCAGCCGAAAAGCCAATCTGTTTTTCCGGGTCAGCGGACCGCTGATAGCGGTCAATGTCAAGCCAGGAGACTACGTCGCCAAGGGCGATATCCTGATGCAAATTGATCCACGTGACTACAAAAAAAATATAGAAGGAATCAAAAACCAGCTGGCAGCGGCATTGGCGCAACTGGCGGCTCTGAAAAACGGCGACCGCCCCGAAGATATTGCCATTCTGGAACAGGAATTCGAATCAGCGTCCGCCCTATTCGAGGAAGCGCAGCAGGATTACAAACGATATTCAAAGCTGTTCAAGTCAAAAGTGGCGTCAAAGGCCACTTACGATAGAAGCAAAAGCAATTATACGGTGGCTGTCGCCGAGCTGGCGACTGTTAAGCAGAAGCTGAAAAAAGCAAGATCAGGAGCGCGTCGAGAAGATATTGACGCGGCCACAGCGGTAGGCCGTCAACTGGAAACCCAATTTCGGATAGCTCAAGACCAACTAAAGGACACCGGATTGAGAGCTCCATTTGACGGGCTGATTACCAAGCAGCTCATTGAAAATCACGAAATGGCCCAGGCTGGATATACAGTTTTGGCGATTCATGACATATCAGAAATAGAGATTGCCATTGATGTTCCGGAAAACAACATGTCCAATTTAAAACACTTCCGCGGCAAAAAGCTCAAGGTGAGCTTCGCCTCTGTTCCCGGAAAAAACTTTAAGGCAAAACTATGCGAATGGAACACTGACGCTGATTCGTCCACCAGGACTTACGAGTTGATTTTCAAGATGCCCCAGCCCAAAGACTGCATGATCCTGCCAGGCATGACCGCAGAGGTGGCTGGTGATTTTACAGCCTCGAACAGCGCCGCCTCTGCTATACACATTCCGACCTCAGCGGTAGTCAGCAACACATTAGGCAAAAGCATTGTGTGGGTGATCGACCAAAGCTCAAAAACACATAAACGTTCCGTTGTTCCCGGAAAAAACCATAACAACTCAGACATAATTATACTGACAGGACTCAAGACAGGAGAAAAAATAGTTGCCGGAGGAGCTAATTTTATCAGGCCTGGAATGATAGTCAAAGATATCCAGCCCAAGAACTAGCAAGGAAAAGCAACTATGAACCCAGCTAAAATAGCGCTGAACAAACGCGGAGTAATGGTTCTGATGACCTTTATTCTGATCTTTCTCGGCATCCAGAGTTATCAGCAACTTGGACGCCTGGCATACCCGCGGTTTACTATAAAACAGGCGCTTGTGATAACTCCTTATCCCGGAGCCACGCCACAGGAGGTTGAGAATGAAGTGACCGATGTTCTGGAGGAATCCATTCAGAGCATGGGCCAGTTGGAGCGAGTTAAATCGACCTCCAAGGAAGGCGTTTCCATTGTTGAAATTGAAATCAAGTCAAAATATAATTCAGCAGAAATTCCCCAGATATGGGATGAACTGCGACGAAAGATAAATGACGTAAAAGGGAAACTTCCCGTCGGCGTAAAACCTTCGGAAATTGTGGATGATTTTGGGGATGTGTACGGCGTTTTCTTCGCGATCACCGGGGACGGCTACAGTCTGGACGAGTTGAAAGAATACGCAAAAAAACTAAAAAAAGAACTCCTCCTGGTTGACGATGTGGCCAAAATCGACATTTGGGGCGAACAGGAGGAAGTCATTTATGTGGAATTCAGCCGGAGCCGACTGAGCAAACTGGGCATTTCCAGTCAAGAAATATTCAACGCGTTAAATCTGCAGAACATGGTCGAGGAATCCGGAAAAGTCAAGGTCGGGCACGAATATATCCGTTTCATTCCATCCGGCAACTTGACCACGGAAAAAGCCATCGAAAATCTATATATCCGAGGCAACACTGGCAGCCTTATTCAATTGAAAGACGTGGCAACAGTGCGGCGCGGCTATAAAGATCCCGCAGAAAATTTGCTCCACCACAACGGACAAAAAGCTGTCGGACTCGGCATAGCCACCGAAAAAGGCGGCAATGTGGTAAAGATGGGCGAAGTCATCAAAAAACGCCTGAAAGAGCTCGAGGCCACCCAGCCATTGGGCATGGTCCTGCATGTAATAAATTTGCAGTCCGACAATGTGACCAAGTCCCTTAATGAATTTTTGATAAATCTGCTGGAGTCCGTAATAATAGTCATCGGAATGCTGCTAATATTCATGGGGCTGCGCTCTGGAATTCTGATTGGCGGAATTCTGCTCTTGTCCATACTTGGCACATTTATCGGAATGAAAATAATGGGCATAAACCTGCAATTGATTTCTCTTGGGGCACTAGTTCTGGCCTTGGGAATGCTGGTGGACAACGCAATTGTTGTAGCAGATGGCATCTTAATAAAGGTTGACTGCGGCTTGAGCCGGGAAGAAGCCGCGATTGAAACGGTAAAGGAAACGCAGTGGCCACTTCTAGGAGCGACGCTTGTGGCAATACTGGCGTTCATGCCAGTGGGATTCAACCCCGGCAACGCCGGAGAGTTTTGCCGCTCCTTGTTTTATGTCCTGGCTATTTCATTGTCTCTAAGCTGGATTCTGGCCACCACCCTTACTCCGCTGTTGTGCGTATGGTTCCTGAAGCCCCCAACCGTGGAACCGGGCGATCCTTACGACAATGTCATCTGCCGAACATATAAACGCTTTTTGCAGTGGTGCCTCCATCACCGCAAAACCACATACACAGCGCTGATATTGGCGATGGCTATAGCTATTTACAGCTTCGGTTTTGTGCCAAAGAGGTTTTTCAGCGATTCGACCAGAAATCAATTTTTCATCGACTTCTGGCGCTCCGAGTCCACCCACATAAATGAAACAACAAAAGATATTTCCAAAATTGAGCGCTATGTCAAATCACTCGATGGCGTAAAGTCCGTGACCTCTTTTATCGGAGAAGGCAGCCTGCGTTTTGTCCTCACCTACAACTACCACTCGAAAAATTCCAGCTACGGTCAACTGCTGGTCACAGTGGACGATTATCGAGAAATCAAAAAAATGATCCCGGAAATCAATGACTATTTAAAAAAGAATTTTCCCGACGCAGAACCTGTGATTGGCATTTTTTCGGAAGGGCCGCCTGTGGAATTCACTGTCGAAGCGCGTTTTCGCGGGCCAGACAAAAAAGTATTGCGCCGCCTCGCGAAACAGGCTAAAGAAATTTTAAACAAAAGCGGCATGGCTCTGAATATCCGGGACGACTGGCGCCAGCCAGTGAAAAATTATCGGCTCCTCTACTCCGAGGCGCAAGCAAAAAGAACAGGCGTCACCAGAAGCGATTTGAGCAATGCCATGCAGTGGAACTTCAACGGCTTGAGAGTTGGAACCTATCGCGAAGACGACGACCTGATTCCGATCATCTCCCGGCCGCCTGAAAAAGAAAGAAAAACCGTCAACAATATTGAAAAAATACAGGTGTGGAGCAGCGCTCTGAATTGCTTTTTGCCGCTCCGCCAGGCAGTGGCTAGCATTGACATGACCTGGGATGCTCCACTGATTCAAAGACGCAACCGGGAGCGCACGATCACAGTGCAATGCTGCCAACGCTCCGGCATGGCGTCAACGCTGCGTGACCGCATAAAACCGGAGATAGAAGCCATTCCGCTTCCGCCAGGATATTCCATGGAATGGGGTGGAGAGTACGAAGAGAGCATCAAAGGCCAGAACGGCTTGAAAAAGTTGTTCCCCATAGCGCTGCTGCTTATGTTCATTATTGTCGCGTGTCTGTTTAAAACTATACGCGAACCTATAATAATCTTCCTCTGTCTGCCCTTCGCTATCACTGGTGTGGCGGCTGGACTCCTGATTTTTAATCTGCCCTTCGGATTCATGTCAATTCTAGGCTTTCTCGGGCTGACCGGGATGTTGATAAAGAATGCAATCGTCCTGCTCGACCAAATCAATCTGGAACTGGCGTCTGGCAAACAACCCCGACAGGCAGTAATCGACTCGTCTCTGAGCCGCCTGCGCCCGGTTACGATGGCTGCCGGAACAACTATTTTCGGAATGATACCCCTTATCACGCATCCATTCTTTTCCGCAATGGCGGCTACAATAATGTGCGGACTTCTCGCAGCTACGGCGCTGACACTGATTGTTGTGCCGGTCATGTACTCTTCATTCTTTAAGATTAAGCCGTCCAACTAGCATGCTGTTTTACATCCAGCCAGTGGCTTGGGCAAGAAGCTTTGTGTAATGTACAAAATCAGGCCACGAAACATCAGACGGCACGCCGTGGTCGCATGACGGGATATATCCGCCGGATTTGATGACAGGCTCAAGACGCTTCATTTCCGTTTCTATGAACTTGCCGCCTTTTGCCATTTCGCGTTTGTCAACGCCGCCGCGAAAAGCCATTTTGTCGCCAAAAGTCCTGCGAAACTCGTTGATGTCGTTCCCTGCCGCAACCTCTATCGGATCGCACATATTTATTCCAGCCTCTATCCAAATAGGTATCAATTCCCCGATAAAGCCGTCGGAGTCGCAGGCATACACTGGCACGCCGGCTTTTCTGATAACCTGCCCCCATGCTTCCCACACTGGCAAAAGAAGTTCGCGCGTCATAGTTGGCGAAACCATGGAATATCCTTTGTAGGCCATGTCTTCCGAAATGTGAACCATGTCTGGCACGCAATGCTCAAACGCATTTTCCATAAGCCTTATAATATAGTCGCGCCAGAAATCTAGCATTGCCTTTACCAATTCAGGGTTGTCATAGAACATCATGCTCAGCCCTTCAAATCCGCACCACTCGCGAAGTTGCCAGTACGGGCCGGAAAAATGGAAGCCCATAAAATTATCCCGTTCCTTAAGCTGCCCCTTCAATTTTTCTTTGTCTGCGGGATACCGCGACGCGTCATCCGGGTTGTAGCGATGCTTCATGCTTTCCCAGTCTTCCCAGTTTTCCACCGGGCACTTTATCCATCTGCGAGTGACAAAATCTATGCCGCTTCTCAAATGCTCCACTGAAAACTCATTGCCTATTTCGCAAATGTTCCCCTTCCAGTCCTGCACTATCTGGGAGTCCTCTTTTTTTTCGATAATCTTTTCCTCAAACATTGGCGTCATGCGCCCATTTACCGAAAAACCGGGGCCGCCTTTTGGAAGCTCCATCGTCCCGCCCGCTTCGCGGTAAGCATATTCCGTTATCCGGGATGGCTCAATATCCTCCGGCAAGCCTTCCTTATGCCAACGCTCGCGCGTCGAATTGCGTCCGCCTCCGGGCAGAAATGGAATTTTGTCAGGTTTGCCAAAAAGATAGGTTTCCAAGTGTCTCTGACGGTCATTCATTTTATAGCCTCCACTTTATTAACTTTTCAACTTTTTGCAAAAAATTTGCTTATGCCTATATTTTATATATATTAACCGGAACAACAATAGACTAATCAATCATAATTATGGACAAATCAACTTTAAAAGATCACAATGTGTTCATTTCTGAAAGATTCCGTACGCCATTAAGCGCGGAGAAAGAAATAGGCTTGTGGACGGACAGAATCGGAGTCAGCCACGAAGGCCGCAAGCCAGACAAACTGAGAATACTCGGATTATACGCCGCAGTCTGCGTGGAATCCGGGCACGGTTTTTATTGGAGCAAATCAAGCGGAAGATTGCCAGTAAGCGAAGGCGACACGGTCATTGTTTTTCCAGATATTCCTCATATGTATTATTCCGAAAAAAAATGGGTCAGCAGATTTGTCGTATGGAGCGGCCCCGAGGCGGCAAAGCTGGAATCCCTGGGATTCCTGTCGCGCGAAAATATAGTGATCCCCAACAGCGCGGACGCGGTAATTGACGCCAACATGGCCTTGCTGGAAATTATCAACCGCGAAGATTTGGCCTCCATGCTTGCGCGCAAGAATATTTTGCTTGACATGATTCTGAAGCTTCACCAGCGCTCGGAAGCCGGCAGGAAGCGCCGCCCCGCGGATTCCTCTATAGAAAAGGCCATAAGCCTCATGCATGCAAACTACAAAAAAGAACTTTCTGTAAGCGAATGCGCCGCGCGCGCAAATCTGAGTGAAACGCATTTTCGCAGGCTTTTCAAAGCGCGCACAGGGCGCAGTCCGAAAGATTTCCTGATATCGCTTAAAATCTCAAAGGCAAAGGAACTGCTTTCTCGCGGGGTGTCCATCAAAGAAACAGCGGAGCTCGTCGGTTGGGACGATGTGTTTTATTTCATGCGGATATTCAAAAAAACAACAGGCATTTCACCCGGCAAATTCTAGCGATCATGTGTAGATGACAGTCACGCCATCGCCGCCTGGGATATTGTAATCCTCTCCGCATCTGACTTCAGACACGCATTTATTGTCTTCAAGCAAGCTCCTGATTTCGCGCCTGAGGATGCCGTCGCCTTTTCCATGAATGACAAGAATGCTGATTGATTCGCCGGAATAAATAACTTTCTCCAACGTTGCGATTGCGTCTTCAACATACATGCCATGCAAGTCCAGCTCCATGTCGTAATGGAATGATATTTTGCTTGAATGTTTGTTGCTATGTCTCATTGTCAGAGCATCCCCTTGTTTAGAGCGAAGCGAAACAATAGTTCGTCTCGGTGTCAAAAAAAGTTTCAAGGGCAAAAAAAATCATAAAAGAGTCGCCGCTTTGAGCATTCTCATAAATTTGGAACGCGGGATCTCTTTGACTCCGAAGGTTTCCAGGAAGGGGTTGTTTATCTGCACATCCATCCAGGTCAGGCCGCGCGCCGCCAGAAATTCCACAGCCTTGAACAAGGCAAATTTTGAAGCTCCAGTTTCTCGGTAAAACATGCTTTCGGCCGCAAAGTATTTGCCTATGAGCACACCGTAAAGGCCTCCAGCCAGCTCGCCGTTTTCATTCAGAGCCTCGAAGCTTACTGCGCGCCCCTCGCGGTTAAAACGCACATAAGCTTCGATTATTTTGTCGGTTATCCATGTGCCATCTTCGGTTGTCCGAGGCCCGGCGCAAGCTTTTATTACTTCCTCAAAGCGTTCGTTGAAGGCGAAAGAAAAGGGGAGTTTCTTTAAATCCCGCCTGAAACGGCGCGGCAATCTGAACTCATCAAATTCAAGTATAGCTCTTTCGGGGGGCGCAAACCACAATACGCGCTCCTCTTCCACTGGCCACGGAAAGATTCCGCTTGTGTAAGCTGCGTTCAAATATTCCGAGTCCAGCTCATCGCTGAACGCAATAATGCCGTTTTCATCGGCGCTTTCCACTGGCGGGAATTGAATTTTGCCTGAGTCTGTAATAACTTTTATTCCTGTTGTTTTATATATTATAACTCCGATTGGCGGAAAATGAAAAGAATATTGGTTACTGGCGGCGCAGGCTTTGTCGGCTCAAACATAGCAATAGCTTTGAAAAAGAATTTCGAGAACGCGGAAGTTACCGCTCTGGACAATCTCTATCGCAAGGGCTCGGAGCTGAATCAGCCGCGGCTGGCAAAACACGGCGTCAAATTCATAAAAGGCGATGTGAGGAATCCTTCAGACCTTGAAACCGCGGGGGAAATCGACTTCCTGATAGAATGCTCCGCCGAGCCGTCGGCGCAGGCAGGCAAGGACGGAGACACCGGTTTTCTTGTTGGCACAAATCTTTCAGGAGCAATAAATTGCGCCGAGCTTTGCAGGAGAAACAACGCGGGTATGATTTTTTTGTCAAGCAGCAGGGCTTATCCAATAGAGCCTCTATCTGACTGCAATATAACAGAAGCGGAAACGCGGTTCGAGCTTTCAGATGAACAGAAGGTCCCGGGATTGTCCAGCCAGGGCGTTTCAGAAGATTTCCC
Source organism: uncultured Victivallales bacterium (assembly GCA_964651145.1). Taxonomy (GTDB): domain Bacteria; phylum Verrucomicrobiota; class Lentisphaeria; order Victivallales; family GWF2-45-14; genus CAZYVR01. The sequence continues at coordinate 13,639 of CAZYVR010000061.1, forward strand.
CATGCAGGGCCCGCGCTCACTTTACGGAGCCACAAAATACGCGGCGGAAATAATGCTTGAAGAGTATCGCCACTGCTTTTCGCTTCCGATTGTGATTAACCGTTGCGGAGTGCTCGCCGGCCCCTGGCAGTTTGGAAAAGCCGACCAGGGGATTGCAGCTTTCTGGACTGCGCGGCACTTGTTCAAAAAGCCCTTGAAATACATTGGCTTCCAGGGAACTGGGAAGCAAGTCAGAGATATTCTCCATATTGATGACCTGACAAAACTGGTTTTGCTTCAAATCAAAGAGCCGGAAAAGTTCAGCAAGCAGTCATTTTTCAATGTCGGGGGCGGCAGGGAAATAAGCGTGTCCCTGCGGGAGCTCACAAAGCTATGCTCGGAAGCCACCGGAAATGTCATAGACATAAAAGCCGAACAGGAAACCCGCTACGCCGACATCCCTGTATATATAAGCAACAATTCAAAAATAAACGGTTTCTGCGGCTGGAAACCTGAAATGCCAGCCGATAGAATAGTTGAGGACATTTGCCGATGGCTGAAAGAGACGCCCGAGGCCCACAGTCTTTTTACATAATAATATGCCTGACAAATCCGCGCAAAAACTAAAAAAGCTTGAAGGATAAAGAATCCGGGCTACAATAAATAAACCGCAAAACAGGGGGATTGATGAAAAGAAAATTTATATTTTTGTCCCGCGCATTCATAGCTGGCGCAATCATCGCGTTTCTTACTTCATGCCGCGATGTGCTTAAAAACTCTGAGTTTACTAGTCTCAGTCAAAACGCAATAGCAGCCTTAAGCGACATAAAGCTTGAAATCCAGAATGACCTTAATCAGTTGAGATGGTCGCTTGACCTTGCCGCCAGAACATTGGGCAAGCATGGAATTAACGGGGAGAAGACCCGAATGGCCCTTGACAATCTATACAACGCCCACGACGACCTGGTTGATTGCGGAACAATCAGCATGGAAGGCAAGATTCAAGAAATTGGCCCAAGCGAATACCGGTCAATAGGTGGCAAAGCTTTAAAGCAAATGCTTAGAGACAAGCCCAAAATAGTGGAGGAAATAAAGGCAGCCCGGCCCTTCATGAGCGGAGCATTTAAAACAGGAAAAGGTTATCTTGCAGTGGCAATGTCTTATCCGGTGAAAAATCCTGACGGCAAGCTTCTGGGCTGCGTCTATCTTCTTTTTATTCCGAAGCAATTTATAGAAAAAACGGTGAAAGCCGAAATGAGAAGGGTTCGCGCCAACATCTGGGTAATCCAGAGAAACGGCTTGATTCTTTATGACCGCGACCCTGAAGAAGTCGGCCTGAATATTCTGACTGACGACTTTTACAAGCCATATATCAGTCTGCGCGAGCTGACAAAAGAACATATAACAAAAAGCGCTGTCGGCTTTGGTAATTACTCTTTTCCGTCAAAAGTCGAAAAGCGGGAAGTCTCCAAAATTGCAAAATGGGTCAGCGTGGAAATGTTTGGCGTAAGCTGGCGAATAATCCTGAACCCGGAAGACAGCAGCATGGACGCAATGATGTAGTAAGCGGCTGCTTATAAGAAAAATTCATAAGAAAGGCAATTGCAAGAACAATGGATTCAGAAATAAACTGTTCGGGGCACATATTGGCAACAGGGCTCAACCCTGCGTGGCAGAAGACGCTCTTTTTTGACAATCTTCGTTTTTACGAAGTGAACAGGGCGCGCGACGTTAAGCACATGGCATCCGGCAAAGGAGTCAATTTTGCAAGAGCCGCAAAAAACTGGAAAAAAAAAGAGGCGACTGTTTTTCAATTTGCAGGCGGCGAAACTGGAGAAAAGATATGCGCCTACCTTGACGCTGAGCTTATTTCTCACTCATCCGTAACTGTGGACAAGCCGACACGGACATGCACAACCTGTCTGTGCGGGAGCTCAAAAGAGATGACTGAGCTAATAGAGCCTTCAGGCGAAATATCTGCTGAAGCCTCATTGGAGCTATTGACGCGCATAAAAAAACATGTGCCTGAAAGCGCCGGCGTCGCGCTCTGCGGTACTTTCCCGCCAGGAATAAGCCCCGATTTTTATTTGAGCATAGCGAAAGAAGCTTCAAAACAAAAGCGTCCCCTGATATTGGACGCATGGCTTAACGTGACTCCCACGCTTGAGCACGGCGTGGAAATTCTCAAGATAAACCTCGAAGAAATAATGACTTTGACGGGGCAGAGTTCCGGCGAGGCGGCAATAAAGCATTGCTTAAATAATTATCCAATAAAAATTGTCGCCGTGACCGCGGGTCCCGAAAAGGCTTTCCTTGGCACAAAGGATGAGCTGTGGGAATTTCATCCCCCACGCTTGAAAGATGTGCTTAACCCCATTGGGGCCGGAGACACAGTCACAGCCGTATTCTTCTCGGAATACCTTGCAGGCGCCGCGCCGCATGAAGCATTCGCTTCAGGGCTTGCGGCGGCTTCGGCAAGCTGTCTCACGTCTCAAAGCGCTGAATTTGACATGGAAACAGCGTTGAAAATTCGAAATGAGATAGAAATCATTCAAAGAAACTGTAATATATAATAAAAGAGGCAAAAACAAGATAATGGATAACAACTTTAGCGCCAGAAGCCCTGAAATTCCGCCTCCGCCTCCGCCAAGCGGATTCACATCACCCACCACTGCCGCGCCTTCCCCAAAAAACAATAACGGAGGATGTTTTATAGCTGTTGTGGTCGCATGCGTATTGGGAGGCGTTGGGATTGCTTTTCTTTGCATTATTTCTCTTGTTTTTTTATTTTCAACCATGGCCGGAATCTCAAAAAAGCCATATCCCTCATTTGAAGAAGAATTTATTTCAGGAGACTTTTTTTCAAAAAACAAGATAGTCTTAATAGACGTTAAGGGCATTATCCTAAGCGAGGACGGCTCAACATTCCAAACAATTGCCAGCGCGCGAAAAATATGTGAGCAATTGAAATATCTGGCTGAAGACCCCTTGGTCAAAGGCGTGGTGCTCGACATTGACTCGCCCGGGGGCGAAGTTGTGGCTTCCGACATAATACACCATCAAATAATGGAGCTTCGCAATAAGCAAAAGATTCCGGTTGTGGCGTCAATGGGCTCTCTGGCGGCAAGCGGCGCATATTACATCGCGGCCTCATGCGATTACATTATAGCCAATCGCATGACGCTGACCGGCAGCATAGGGGTCATTATTCAGAACTACAAGTATTTTGACCTCCTTAAGAAAGTGGGCGTGCAAAACGAAGTTTTCAAATCCGGGCCAATGAAGGACATACTGAACGGAGCCCGTCCTTCTAATATTGAAGAACAACAGATTATTCAAAGCCTCGTAGAAAACACTTACAATGAATTCGTGAAAATAGTAGCGGAAGGACGAAAAGGCTTGAGCGTCGAAAAAATTAAAAATTCGAAAATTGGAGACGGCAGAATATTTGACGGCGAAGAAGCGTTGGAATTAAAGCTGCTCGACAAGCTGGGTTTTCTTGAGGACGCAATTTTAAAAACAGCAGAAATCTCAAATCTTAAGAAGAATTATCAGGTAGTCAGATACATGGACCCTTTTTCGTTCTCCAAACTGTTCAAACAAGCAACAGGCCCGTCGCGAGGCTTGAGCGTGCGCCTGCCTATCGGCGGAAAACGGATAGAGATTGAAAACGGCAAAATGTATTTCCTGCCGCAAGCATTTTGAGTCACAAGGCAAGACAGGAGCATTGCTCGGCAAGCTCCTAATATTATAAAGGCAAAAAAAACAAGAGACAAAAAATGAACTCACTGCCAATAAATGTTGATTCAGGTGAATTCTCATGGTCTTTCAGTCGCAGAAGCATTTACGAGCGATGTCCAAGAGCTTATTTCTACAGATATTATGGAGCCCAAAAAGGCTGGGACAAGTTTGAACAGCCGGAAAAAAAGCATTTGTACGTCCTTAAAAATCTTAAAAAGACAGAAGCCTGGCTTTCCAATATTTTAAGCGAAGCCGCTCAAAAAGTGTTCATGTCCAATCACACCGGGCTCAGCGACACTCTTCTCGGCAAAAGCCTTTACATGGAAACTATAAGAAACTACAACAAAAACTGCGAAGAGCTTAGAAACGGAGAATGGAGAGACGACCCCAAAAAACTCAATTTGTTTGAGCTCTATTACAACAATGAAGACTCCTTTGATTTTCCATTTAGCAAGCAAAGCAAATTAAAGCAGCGTTTGCTGAACGCTCTGAACAATTTTGTGCAAAGCTCTCTGTTTTATGAACTCGAAGATGTCCAGAGTCTGTCATGGAAAATCTTAAAAAGGCCAGTGTCTTTTTTCTTTAACGGAGTAACCGTATGGACATCCCCGCATCTTGCCTGGGCTTCAAACGGAAAATTTAAAATATTAAATTTTCAGTTGAATCAACCGGAAAGCGAGGGAAGCCAGAATTTGCTGAACGGCCTTAATTCTCTGCTGGTTCAACAAAAATTCATGGCAAAGCCTGAAAACATTCAATGCCTCACTTTCTATTATGAAACAGATGGAGGCTTGCTTAGAAAATCGGAGAATATAGACACAACGGAGGCGGAGCGGCTAATAAGCGAAAGCTCAATGGAAATGCTGGCAAAAATATCCATAGAAAACAAGGTTTTTGAAGCTGATTTTCCGAAGTGTTGCGCAGATTTTGCAGATTGCAACAACTTGTGCGAGTTTCAAGAACATTGCGTTGAAGCAAATTATTGACCAAATTCTCTGGAGACAAGAAGATAGACCAAGTCTTTGGCTCTCAGCTTTTCAGGGACAGAAACAGACACAATGTCTCCCTTTTTAGCGCGTTCAACAGGCTTCCCGTCCAAGCGCATTTCTTCGACCTTAAACTTCAACGCCCCTGTTGTTTTGCCAGTGATCAGAAGCTCGTCACCCTTGGCTAAAGAAGCCGCTTTAAGCTCCAGTTCCGCAACTTTGATGCGAGGAAAATATTTTGTCACATGCCCAATATGTATTTTTTTCAGTGGAGCCTTGTTTCCTTCCACTCCGCTCCATGCGTCCAGCTTTTCGCCAAGGTAATGTCCGCCTTCCCAAAAGCCGCGATTGAAAACAGAGTCCAGCTTTTTCATCCAGGCATCCGCTTTTTCAGATGAAAAAGTTCCCTCAAGGCAACTGTCCACTGCGTCCCGGTAAACTTTGGAAACAGTATAGACGTAATCGGCGGCACGCCCTCTGCCCTCAATTTTAAGAATGGACACTCCGGCGGCAATAATCCTGTCAATAAAACGAAGCGTGCAAATATCCTTCGGCGACATGACGTATTTGTTGTCAATAAGCAGCTCATCTCCGGTCTGTTCGTCCGTCACTTTGTACGCCCTTCTGCAATTCTGGTAACAGGCTCCGCGGTTGGCTGAAGTGTTGTACATGGCAAGGCTCATGTAGCATTTTCCGGAAACTGCCACGCATAAAGCGCCGTGGGCAAATATTTCGACGCGGACAAGTTTTCCGGAAGGCCCCGTTATATTCTCATCCTCAATTGTTTTTGCAATGTTTTCAATCTGCGGCAAAGAAAGCTCTCTTGCCATAACCATGACATCGGCATAGCGCGAATAAAACCTGACCGCTTCAATGTTGGATATGTTTGCCTGCACGGACAGATGAACTTCCAGCCCAATGGAGCGCGCGTATTCCATCACGGCAATGTCCGAGGCGATGACGGCTGAAACTCCCGCTTCTTTGGCGGCATCGCAAACAGAACGCATTTGCAATATCTCTGAGTCATAGATTATCGTGTTAAGCGCAAGATAACTTTTGATGCCCAGCCTCCGGCATTTTTCAGCGATTTTCCTCAAGTCTTCCAGCTCAAAATTTGCCGATGACCTTGCCCTCATATTCATTTTGCCAACGCCAAAATAAACAGAGCCAGCGCCTGCTCTGATTGCAGCCGACAAAGCTTCATAAGACCCCACAGGAGCCATTATTTCAACGCTATTGCTTTTCATTTGTCGCCGGAGCTCTTTCTTTGCCATTGGCTTTTTCTGAGTTTTTATCAGCTTTCGGAGCGTCAGAGTCTTTTTTCATGTGTTTTAAAACATTGCTCTTCACATGCTCGGCTTTTGGGGTCAGCTTAATGAGCCCAAGCTCTTCCGCCGCTTGAAACAAAAACACGGCGGAAAACAGCAGCAGCATAAAAACAGCCAAAGCTTTAAGGGATTTCGACTTGAATTTAATTATGGCTATAATGCTGGGAAGAATTCCAAACAGAACGACAATGCCAATGCCGCCGACAAGATTTATGGCTTTTAAAAAAATATTAGGGAAAAAATAGGATATGACAAGAGGCGGAATGAAAGTGAGCGCAGCCACAAGCCAGCGGTTGGATTTTTTTAGAAAATTCTCAACCAAGTCCTTGTTAAATCCGGTAAGTCCAAGCCCGTTGGCTATGTAGGAGGTCATAATCGCAAGCAGAGCAAAAAGCATGGAGCATGAAACAAAAGACTTGGAATGAATGACTGAAGACATAGGCACTGTCGCCGGGATATTGTGCTTGTAAGCATAAATAATGCTGTCTGTCGAGCCTTCAAGAGGCAAGGAACCCACGCCTACCTCAATCCATATGGCGTTCATAACATAGCCGATAATCATCCCCGCCAGCATGGCTTTCCATATTGTGGACATTTTCCATTCAAGGCTTTTGCAGACGTTCGGAATAATATTATGAAAATGAAACGAAGTGACTATAATGGGAATAGCAACAGGGAAAAAGCCCCAGTCTGTATGAAGAAGCCGCACTGGCTTTATATGCTTTTCAGCCATAAATACGATGATGGCAAATGACCCCCAAAGCAAAATCATGAGCAAAGCGTTGTATTTTCTGATAATGTTGGTTCCCAATAGAGTCAACCCTGTAAGCAGAAGAAATATCCCGCCCAAAACAAAAACAGAATATTTTTCCAGTCCGAAAAGCGATGTGACAATAGTGGTTCCGCCAGTCAGGTAAGCAGTGAGCAAGCCGTAAAGAATCAGCATGTTTGCCATAATTGCAACCCATTTCCCGGCTCCGCCCAAATATTTTTGATAAAGACTTGGGTAATTGAAATTGCTGTCCTGATTTTCCGAAGCTTCTTTGCCAAGCACGACTGCCGTAAAAAACATGGCTCCGCCAAAGATCAGCATGCCTATAAGGGATGGAATAAAACCGTCAATCCCTGTGTTGACAGGCAAGCCCAATATGCCAGCCCCGACCAGATTGCCGGTGATTAAAAATGCCACTGTCACTACCAGCATAAACTGGCCACTGTTTTTTTTGTCGCTCATTTGCTTCCTTTTTTCTTTAACATTCTATAGCGCAAACGGCAAGGCCGCCTTTTGCGGTTTCTTTATATTTCGAACACATGTCGCGCCCTGTTTCAAGCATGGCCTCCACCACTTCATCGTAGGATATCTTTTGCTTGTTGGGATCGCCTATTGAAGCCAGCAAGTAGGCGTTGTACGCGTCTATGGCTCCAACGGCGTTGCGCTCTATGCAGGGAATCTGCACGTATCCCCCGACAGGGTCGCATGTCATGCCAAGATGATGCTCAAGAGCTATTTCCGCCGCGTTTTCTATCACATCAG
>CAZYVR010000062.1:0-21173 GCA_964651145.1 uncultured Victivallales bacterium
GCGTCGCCGAGAATCGGAGTGCCTGCACGCGACGCGAAGTAGAAGTCCTTCACCTTGGCTCGGAAATACAATCTCAGGTACACAACTCCGTGAGCAAATCCCAGCGGGACTTTTTTCTGCGGGAGCAACTGAAGACCATTAAAAAGGAACTTGGCGAGGACAATAAAAATCCGGACATTGCCGCAATTGAAGAAAAGATCAAAAAACTGACTCTGCCGGAAAGCGTGGAAAAAACTATAAGAAAAGAGATGGAAAGACTGGAAATGATTCCTCAGGCGTCAAGCGAATACAATGTGGCTTACACATATGTCGACTGGCTTATTGAAACGCCATGGAGCATATTTTCCGAAGACCGTCTGGACGTGAATGAAGCACACAAAATACTGGAAAAAGACCACTACAATCTGAAAGACGTAAAAGAGCGCATTCTCGAATTTCTGGCTGTCCTGCAACTCAAAAAAGACAAAAAATCCCCGATCCTTTGCTTTGTGGGCCCTCCGGGCGTAGGAAAGACCTCTCTTGGACAGTCAATTGCCCGGGCCATGGGCAGAAAATTCGTAAGGATGTCTTTGGGCGGAGTAAAGGACGAAGCTGAAATACGCGGTCACCGCAGAACATATGTGGGAGCCCTCCCGGGACGAATCATTCAGGGACTCAAAAAAGCCGGAACCTCAAATCCAGTGTTCATGCTTGATGAAATAGACAAAGTCGGCAACGATTTTCGCGGAGACCCGGCGTCGGCCTTGCTCGAAGTTCTCGACCCGCAGCAGAATCACGCCTTTAACGACCATTATCTTGAGCTTGACTATGACCTCAGCTCTGTAATGTTCATTGCCACAGCCAACATACTCGACACCATTCCGCCAGCGCTTATTGACAGAATGGAAGTGTTGCGCCTGCCTGGATATACCGCAATGGAGAAAAAACAAATAGCAAAAAAATTCCTTCTGCCGCGCCAGATAAAGGAAAACGGCCTCAAACAGAAACAGACAAACATTTCAATGGCTTCCATTGACGAAATAATCAACTACTACACACGTGAAGCCGGAGTGAGAAACCTGGAGCGGACCATAGGCTCTGTCTGCCGGAAACTCGCCAGAAAAATAGTGGAAGGCAAAATAAAAGAAAAAACGCGCACATCAATAACCCCTGAAGATATTCAGAAAATGCTGGGCTCAAGAAAGTTCTTTATGGACGAAATTGAGCGCGAGCCTGAAATAGGCTTGGCCACAGGCATGGCATGGACAAGCAACGGCGGGACAATTCTGCCTGTGGAAGCAACTTCCATGCACGGCAAAGGCGAGTTGAAGCTTACCGGCTCGCTCGGCAATGTCATGAAAGAAAGCGCTCAGGCAGCCTTCAGCTTTATAAAAAGCAACTGCGAAAAATTCAAAATAAAACCCGAAAGCTTTGACGACAAGGATTTTCATATTCATGTTCCTGACGGAGCCACCCCAAAAGACGGCCCGTCCGCAGGAATAACCATAACCACCGCAATGGTCTCATTGCTGACTCAGACTCCTGTTCGAAACGCGGTGGCCATGACCGGGGAAATAACTCTGAGAGGCAAAATTACGCCAGTTGGCGGCATTAAGGAAAAAGTCATCGCTGCCTTGCGCGCTGGAATAAAAACAATTGTAATGCCGGAGAAAAACAAAAAAGACTTGGAAGACATCCCGGAAGAATTAAGAAAAAAGATAGACTTCAAATTTTTCGACTCCGCCGACAAAGCCGTAAAATTCCTGCTCGTCAAAAACGAAAAAAAATAAGGGTTAAGTAAATGAAAAAATGCCTGGCTGCCATTCTTGCCGCATGCTTTTTCAGCTTGCTGGCCGCGGAGAATTCTGAAAGATTGTCAGGCGAAAAGTTCCTGGAAGCAGCGCGCAATCCTTACGGACGCAATAATTGGGCGATAATGGAAGGCGAAGCCACCCATCGCCGCAAAGGCGAGCCTGTCATTGTGGCTCCTATTTACATAGGCATCCGCTTCACGCCCGAGCGCACTCTGGCACAAGTGATAATCAACAATGACGAAGGCTATTACGTAGGCCAGAAATATGAAAAATCCAAAGACGCCACCAGCGTTATTCCCATGAAAAAGAACGCGCAAAAATCCGAGCTTGCCAACTTCGGCCTTCGGCCTCAGGATTTGACGATGACATTTATGTTTTGGGACATGCTGAAAGAATTGCCTTCCGACACAGTAAGAGGACGCGACTGCCGGGTCTTTATGCTTGAGTCTCCTGACAAAAAAGAGAAAGCAAAAGTATTCATCAGCTCAAAATACTTCTTTCCTCTCAAGATAGAATGGCTCAAAGTCGGCCAAAAAGAAAAAGGCAAGGCTTATCGCACAGGCGAATTCAAGTCTTTCAGGAAAGAAGGAAACTTCTGGCTGGTCAGCAGTTTGATCATTTACGGGCCTGGCTGGAAAACCAAAGTTGAGTTTGAAAAAACACGGGCTGATTACTCCAAAAACTCCGTCCCGAAGGATCTTTTTCGCAAACTGAAAGACTAATGAGTCGGCCCCGCCAAAAGTACTGAAAAATAAAAAATACCGGCAAAGCCGGAATAAAAACCGGACTATGTCCGGACGCCATCCAGCGGCGGAATCGCTGGTCGCCAAAGGCGAACGCTGTTGGCTTATAAGAAATTAGGCGACAGCACACATGGCGTATTGAAAGTCTACAGCTTGTTGGGATGCGAAGCGACAACAAGCTTTATTTCGTTGCAGCGACAGATCCCTAGACTTTTGGCGGGGCCGTCGCATTGCAAAAAAGTCAGCTTTGCCGCAAAGTTTAAAGTATTCCGCTTTCAAATGTCGAATTTTAGCGCTAATTTAACCGTTTGTAGTTACGTATTTAGTGTTTAACCATTCAAAAATTGATTGATTTTATATATGCCAGGCAACGAAAAAAAACAGCACAAGCCGATAGCAAGCAAAGACTTGACCAAAAAGGCAAAGCTTGTCCAAAAAGGAGGAAGTCTGCTTTGTTGTCAGTATGACAGCAAAACAGAAACGCTAAAAGCAATTTTCAGCAGCCAGAAGGAGAAAATTGAAAAAACTGAAATTCACAATTTTCCCAAAGGCAAAATAAAGGCAAAATGCACCGCATGCAACGGGTCCGGGAAAATATGCCCCCATGCGGCGGCGGCGATAGTTCACTATTCCAGCTTCAAAACCGATAATAAAGGAGCCCCCAAAGCCGTGGCGCCTAAGTATGCGGGATTGAAGCATGAGCCTCTTCCCGAGCTTATAGCAAAAACACTAAATGCGCCTCAGGCGGAATTGATTATTAATGTTGAATCGGATTTTCCGCATGTGCCAAGCAAATGGGAACGCACTATATTGTCCATTAAAATACGCTTTGGAACCAAAGATTACATTGGCAATTTAAGCAATATCCGCCAATTGCACTTCAGCAAGAGCATGGCTGTGTCGTTGAAAATGATATATTTTTCGCAACAAGCAACGCAGATAATCCGCTATCTTGCGATCAACTCCGAGCCGGAAGGCGCCAAGCTTTCGCTTGACGCTGAGCAGACCGCCGAATTTTTTCACTGCCTTGTCGGATATGACAATTTTTTCAAAGGCGGCGAACATATTATAGTCAACAAGGAAATAGCCGAGCCTGTTCTTATATGCGAAGAAGACGTGGACGGGTATATATTGCATCCCACCGTGTCAATTAATGGCGCGGTCATGCCTTTGAAATCAGAAAAAGTCATCACGGGAAGATCAGGATGCTGGCTTGGGGTTTCCGGAGAATACTGGTGGATACCCGCATCTGTTGACATTGCCTGGCTGAGAAATTTTTTCAGGGCTTCCGAACAAAGCTGCGACCGCAAATCCGGCGAACTCCTTATGAGCGGAAAAACCTTTTTGCCAGTAAAAGTGGTTGAGGCCAAAACAAAAAACCTGCGTCATAAAAAATGCTCTGCATTGCTGACTGGCAAAATCCTTGAAGACAAATCCTTTGAGCTTGAGATCTTGTTCGTTTACGATGACAAGTCTTTTCCGCCGGACGGCGCGCGACTGGGAAGCTCAAGCGACAGCTTCTGGAAGCGCGACAATCAATTCGAAAAAAAAATAATTGACGACCTGTGCCGCTTTGGCTTTGCCAAATACAAGCACAGCCATTCAAAATTCACGTTTATTCTATCCGATATGGAAGCTCTGGGAATATTCCTTGACACGGTCATCGAATCCTGGCGCAAACAAGGCAGACTTTTTTACCTTTCCGAAAACATTTCGACTCTCAGCAACGGAGGCAATGGGACCACTAAGCTTTCTTTCCATTGCGACGTAGTTAAAAGCAACCCGGAATCCTATGATTTGAAATACGAAATAAAAGTTCATGACTGTTCGTTCTCATGGAAAGAGCTTCTGGCTACAGTGAAAAACAATCGGTCATACATAAGCTCAGGAAACGGAAGCATAGCGGGAATCAGCAAAGAAATGCAAAATTTAGTGAATCGCGTTTCGGACATTGTTCATCCCCATAAGACCAAAAAAGACATCATTTCCATCCCACGCTTCGCCGCTCCATACTGGGCGGAAACAGCCAGAGACATTCCCGGAGCTGTGCCGGCGGAGTTCCAGGAGATAAACAGTCATCTAAAGAATCTGGCAACAGAGGAAGAGGCAGCGGCTTCTCTGGAAAAGCAGACGCCTGATCATAAATTGAAAGGCGAGCTTCGCAACTATCAGAAGCAGGGCGTGGCATGGCTGAGAGATATGGGGTCAAAAGGGTTCAACACTATATTGGCTGACGAAATGGGTCTGGGCAAAACTATCCAGACTCTGGCAATGCTATCATTGCGCAAAAACTCCAAGCCTGCCCTTATACTTTGTCCCTCCAGTCTTGTTGAGAACTGGGAAAGAGAGTCCAAAAAATTTGTGCCATCATTCAAGACCCTTGCAATTAAAGGCGCACAAAGAAGCAAGCTTTGGGACAAGGCTGATGAACATAATATTCTGATAACATCCTATTCGCTGGCAAAAAGAGACATCGAGCACATTCAAGCGCACGATTTCAGCTACCTGATACTTGACGAAGCGCAACACATAAAAAACCCCTCCACTGCAAACGCCAAAACATGCAAGTCAATCAAATCTGAGCATCGGCTGGTTCTTACCGGAACGCCGCTTGAAAATTCCCCTGAAGACTTGTGGTCTATTTTTGACTATCTCCACCCCGGGCTTCTGGGTTCTTTCAATGCGTTCAAAAGTCATTACAGCAACATAAATGACGACAAGTCAATGCAAGGCGACCTTGCCGCGCGCGTGTTGCCTTTTGTGTTGAGACGGAAAAAAAAGATGGTCTGCGCAGAATTGCCGCCGAAGCAGGAGCAAACCCTGTACTGCGAAATGGACGGAGCGCAAAGAAACTTGTACGACCAGTTCCTGACAAAAAGCAGAGAGCAATACAAAAAAAATTCCAAAAAAGACGGCAAACGCTCAAACTTTGAAATTCTTTCAGCCTTGCTTCGCCTGCGCCAGGTATGCTGCCACCCCGAACTTCTGCCGGAAACATTGAACGACAGCGTAAACGCTTCTGCCAAAACCGAACTGCTGCAGGAGCTCGTGTATGAAAATATCGACAGCGGTCACAAGCTGCTCATATTCAGCCAGTTCACATCTCTGTTGAGCATACTGAGAAAGTGGCTGGACGATGAAAAAATAAAATACGAATACCTTGACGGCTCCACAAAAAACCGCATGGAGCGCGTTGACAATTTTAACAACAGCAAAGACATTCCCATATTCCTGCTGAGCCTGAAGGCCGGCGGAACCGGATTGAATCTGACAAGCGCCGACACTGTTATTATCTATGACCCATGGTGGAATCCTGCGGTTGAGGCGCAGGCAACAGACAGAACACACAGAATTGGACAGACCATGCCGGTAAACAGCATAAAACTGGTTGTGAAAAACTCCATTGAAGAAAGAATTCTTGAATTGCAGAAACGCAAACAGGACATATTCAACAACCTTGTGGACAATCCCGAGGCGGCTATGAAAAAATTTGAGATGGAAGATTTGGAATTTCTATTGGGATAGGCATGTTATATACAGGAACAAAATCGCGTTGAGCCGACAATTAAAGCAAGAGGAAAAAATCAGATGTTTTTATTGAAACAAACCACACACAGAATGCTGATGCGGTATAATGAAAAAGTGGGCCATGTTTTTGTTCCCAATCAGACGGCTCGTCTTGCCAATGAAAAAAATGGCTATTACGTAAAAACTAATTCTCTGGGCTTCAGGTCAGATTTTGAATTTCAGGAAAAACGCGGAAACAAACCGCGAATACTGATGTTCGGCGACTCATACACGGCCGGAGACAATTGCAGCAACCGCGACCGTTATTCAGACCAGCTCGGCAAGCTCCTTAATGCGGAAGTCTATAATTATGGCGTGTCCGGAACAGGGACAGATCAACACCTACTTATCTATCGCGAATTCGCCAGCAAAGTCGAAGCTGACCTTATTGTGATATGCGTTCAGGTCGACAGCATAAACCGAATCCAAGTCAGCCACCGCGAATCCATCGACAGAATAACCGGGAAACGCCTGCTTATACCCAAGCCCTTTTATCAGCTCAAAAACGGAAAACTGGAGCTCAATAATGTGCCCGTGCCAAAAGAGCGCCCCGAAAAAGGAAGCGTCGCCACTGAGGCAACCGACAAGGAAAAAAGCATAGCCGAAAAAGCTCTAAAATGGTATCGCGAAAGCTCCGGCATGAGCAAAGTAAGAGAGACTATGCGCGGCAGCCTGTCCAAAGCAAAATCAAAAATTTACAAACTCAGCGGCATTCAGCCCTATCCTGATTTTGAGTCCGAGAACAGCGAAGGCTGGAAGCTGATGAAGGCTATCCTTGAGCAGTTTGCCGAAGAAGCCTCTCCCACACCCGTGTTGATTGTCCCAATCCCGACATATGAATTTTATCTGCATGAGGCAAGCCCAATTTATCAGCCGCGTTTTGAATCGCTGGCAAATCCCGGGAAAAATGTTTTTGTGGCAAACGCCACTTCTCCGCTCACTTCGCTCCCCTGGGAAAAGCGTCAGGATCTGACATTCCGCGTGGGCGGGCACTTTTCGCCAATGGCAAACAAAATTGTGGCGGAAACAATGGCGGAATTTATAGACAAAAATTCCCTTGTCAAAAAGACTGAAAATAAAGAAGCGGATTGTGGCAGTCAAGAAACTGTCGCATCTCTGCCGCACAAATCAAAAAATGACCATTATGTGCTGGGTATTTCCTGCTTCTATCACAACTCAGCCGCCAGCCTGATAAAAAACGGCGAAATAATCGCGGCCGCCGAGGAGGAACGCTTCAGCCGCCTCAAAAACGACCGCCGTTTTCCACACAACGCCGTGAACTACTGCCTGGAAGAGGCCGGAATAAACACATGCGACCTCGATGCGGTTATACATTACGACAATGCCCCGCTAACCTTTGAACGCATAATGCATTCTCTTTACGCCGCTGGCCACAACGCCGAAAAAATGTGGTCGCATATGCTCCCGCCATGGCTGCAGTACAAATTGCATGTGCCTAATCTGATCAAAGAATATCTTGCTTACGACGGGCTTGTGCTGGAAGGAAACCATCACCGTTCTCATGCCGCGAGCGCTTTTTATCCGTCCCCATTCAAAAAAGCCGCAATCCTTACCCTTGACGGGGTTGGCGAATGGGAAACGGCTTCAATGGGCGTCGGCGACGGCTCCAAAATAAAAATACTCAAAGAAATGAATTTCCCAAATTCTTTGGGATTGCTATATTCTGCGTTCACCGAATTTACCGGCTTCAAAGTTAATTCAGGCGAATACAAGATGATGGGTCTGGCTCCGTATGGCGAGCCAAAATACGCAGACATAATACTGGAAAAACTTATAGACCTAAAAGACGACGGCTCCATTGAATTGAACATGGACTATTTTGATTTTCTCAAAGACCTATCCATGACAAGCAAGCGTTTTGCCGAGTTGTTTGACGGTCCTGCCCGCAAGCAGGAATCCAAAATAACAAGACGCGAAATGGACATTGCCAAGTCGATTCAGGTCGTGACCGAAGAGGCCATACTCAGAATGGCAAGAACAGCCCACAAACTCACAGGCGAAAAAAACCTGTGCATTGCCGGAGGCGTGGCCCTTAACTGTGTCGCCAACGGACGCCTTCTTCGCGAAGGGCCATTTGAAAATATCTGGATACAACCGGCGGCAGGCGACTCAGGCTGCGCGCTCGGAACGGCGCTCGACGCATATTACACATATTTTGGAAAGGAACGGACTGTCTTGCAAGGCGGACTGCCCGCTCAACGCGGCTCATACTGGGGCCCAGGCTTTTCCGAAGATGAAATCAGGGCATACCTCGACACGCATGGCTTTGCATACAAATACATGGACGACAAAGAGCGCGCCGATTATCTTGCGAACTCCCTGGCCGACGGCAAAGTGGTCGGACATTTTTCAGGAAGGCTCGAATACGGCCCGCGCGCTCTAGGCGGACGCTCCATCATGGGCGACGCGCGCAACACTTCCATGCAAGTTGACTTGAACCTTAAAATAAAATACCGCGAATCCTTCCGTCCCTTTGCCCCGTCGGTGCTGGAACAGGACGTGAGCCAATATTTTGAGCTGGACAAAGAAAGCCCCTACATGCTTCTGGTGGCTCCGGTTAAAAAAGAACGCTGCAAGCCCATTCTTCAGAAAATGGACGACGACGACATGCTCCCCTTTGTCCGCCAGCCGCGAAGCGACATTCCGGCGATCACGCACGTTGATTATTCCGCCAGAGTGCAGACCGTAAAACGCGAATATCAGCCAGCATACTATGACCTTATAAGCGCGTTCAAGGACAAAACAGGCTATGGAGTTGTTGTCAACACCTCATTCAACGTGCGCGGAGAGCCCATTGTCTGCACGCCAGCGGACGCATACCGCTGCTTCATGCGGACAGAAATGAATATCCTTGCGCTTGACAATTTTATACTTTTGAAGGAAGATCAGCCCGAATGGCCGGAAGGCAAAGGCGTTGGACTTGAAAGCGAAGAAAAATCAAATGACGTCGAAGCCATGTATCCAGCCGATTTTATGAAAAGCCTCAAAAAGATCTATAAAAGCGACTTCCTGAAAACTGCGGATCTGGTCGCCAAAGAAAACGCTCTGGCAATTGACACGTTCTTTGAGCGCAAAGAAACATGCTGGGAAGACGCAAACGAGCCGGACAACATCAGAAAGACATTTGAATTTGCGCCGGAAATGTTGAAAGAAGACCCAACGCCCGAAAAATTTGCGGAAGCTCTTCTTGCGGCGTGGAAGCATGACAAGGCCGCAAAGCTTTCAAAGCCGCTTGTATTGCTTCTCATAAAACTGGGCATGCAGCATCCGATTCCATACGACTTTGAAGAAGAAGTCCCGGAATCAGTTTACGCAATGTTCTAAGTCATTGCCCGCTTGTGAGGCTTATATTGATTTGTGTATAAATTGCAGGAATAGATTTATGAAAATATGCGCAAATATTTTGTTGTTGACAGCTCTGTCTTTGAGCTTCTGGGGATGTTCTTCATCGAGGACGTTCAAATGTTCTTTCGATGACGCGGCGGAGGCGGCGGAAGAGCGCTTCAAACGCAATGAATGGACCAAAACCGCCACTCGCAAATCTGTGGTAAAAAAGGACGCAAGCTCTCTGTATATAAAATATTACGACTGGGAGTATCCAGACACCAAAATAATTTGCCAAGTGGAAGTCGTCCGAAAAAAGGCAAATGTAACGGAGGTGTTTGTTTTTGTCCGCGACCACGACAGTTGGCTTTCGCCGTTGATTCACAACTATACAAGCGCGCGCAAAGTTTTGGACCTGTTCGGCGACAGACTCAAAGGCGGAGATTGGAAAAAATTGCCGTGGACGCCTAAAAAGAGCTGTTTCAAAGATTGAAAAAACCATTGTCGCGCGTTACTGTTTGGTTTGCCAGTAATTCTTAAACAATAAACATTAAGACGCGTTTGGTTTTTATGAAAAAAACTGTCTTTTCTATTTTATTATTATCCGCGCTTGCGCTTATGACCCTTTGTTCCTGCTCGGCGGAGCGCGAAGAGTCAAGCAATTTTGACTTGCTGACCGAATCTGTAAAAAGAGCCAAGGACGGCGATTGGCGGAAATCATATGACTTTGCCTCCAGAGCATCAACGCAGAATTCCAAAGATATAAGCTCCTTGATAATGGAGGGGCTGGCCTTGGAATACACAGGAAAGCCTCAGTTGGCCATCGGCAGGCTGGAAAATGCGGTTGAACTTGCTCCTGATTGTTTTATGGCTCAATATTCGCTGGGGCGCATGCTGTATGACAGCAGGGAATACAAGAAATGCCTTAAACCTCTTAAAAAGGCAAGAAAATTAGACAAAAAGAACACGAATGTTGTGGTTTTGCTCGCAAATGCAATGAGCAAGCTGGACCTTTCCGGCTCTCTAAGTTACTATGCAATTGCTTTGACAAGCGGACGCTTTAAAAAAACTGCCGCGCCATGGAATCAGTTGGGAGTAACTTTCGCTAAAAATAAAAAGCTTAGAGACGCTCTGAAATGTTTAATAAAAGCATATAAACTTGCGCCAGACAATCATGTAGTGGTTTTGAACTTGGGCATATTCCTGGACAAATACCTGAACAAAAAGTCAAAAGCCAAAAAATATTACTACAAATACCTAGAATTGACGGCGGAAAACCTTGCTTTGGAAACAAAGCGCAAAGAAATAATCAAACGTATAAAAGAGATATCCTCCTGAACTGTTGCGAATGTTTTCACATGCGCCATAGGGACGATTTTGGCTCGACGCAATGAAAATTCCTGACAATATAATCGAAGAAATACGCGCGCGTTCCGACATAGTCGAGCTTGTAAACAGCTATGTGCCCCTAAAGCAGGCAGGGAACCTCTGGGTGGCATGCTGCCCATTCCATCAGGAGAAAACACCATCATTCAAAGTCAATCCCGAAAGGCAGATCTTTCACTGCTTCGGATGCGGCAAAGGCGGAAACGCATTTAACTTTGTCATGGACATCGAAGGGATGGCTTTTCCCGACGCGGCCAAGCTTCTGGCCCAGCGCTCAGGCGTGGTCATTCCGGAAAGGGAAACTCATCAACATGAGAGGCCGCCGGGAGACATCTCACGAGAAAGGCTTTATTCGCTCCACGAAAAAATTAAGGACTGGTTCGAGAAAAATCTTTGGGAACATAACGACACACCGGTGTACAGATATTTTTATGGTCGCAAAATACCCGTGAATGAAGCCAAAAAATTTGGAATTGGAGCTTCCCCCGACAGTTGGGACGCCGCGTTGAACTGGGCAAAAGGAGAGGGCTATTCAGAAAAAGAGCTTCTTGCCGCCGGAGTGGTGGTTCAGAGCCAGAACAACTCAGCGCGAGTCTATGACCGCTTCCGCAACCGCATGATGTTTCCCATCTGGAACGATCAGGGCAATGTGGTGGCATTCAGCGGACGGACAGTGGAAAAAGATTCCGAAGGCGCCAAATACGTAAACAGCCCGGAGACTCAGATATTCAGAAAAAGCAACGTGCTTTACGCATTGCCTCTGGCGCGCCGCGCCATTCAAGAAAAAGGCTTTGTCATCATTTGCGAAGGGCAGCTTGACACTATAGCCATGCATCGCGCGGGATACGAAAACTCCGTGGCCCCTCAAGGCACTGCATTCACAGATGAACAGGCCAGAAAGCTGAAAAGATACACCAACACTATTTATTTTGCCTTCGATTCCGACTCTGCGGGAAT
This sequence comes from uncultured Victivallales bacterium, assembly GCA_964651145.1. Lineage (GTDB taxonomy): Bacteria > Verrucomicrobiota > Lentisphaeria > Victivallales > GWF2-45-14 > CAZYVR01. The sequence goes on from CAZYVR010000062.1 coordinate 11,792, forward strand.
AAAAGCCGCCGCGCGTTCTATTGAAATAGCCTTGGCTGTCGGGTTTGAGGCAAAAGTCATCGAATTTCCTGAAAAGAAAGACCCGGATGACATTTTCAACTCACAGGGACCCGAAGGCATAAGCGTTTTGGTTGAAGGGGCAAAAGACTTCTTTGATTTTATTTTGAGGCAACTCTCTCTCAAGCACGACCCGTCAAGCCCGGCGGGAAAAGGGCGCATTGTGGGGGAAATGATCGACTATATAACAAAAATACATAATTCCGTCACGCGCTCGTCTTACGCTTCTCAGCTTGGCAGCCGCCTGGCTATACCGGAAAGCGCTGTGTTTAAGGAATTAAACAGGCATCGCGGCCACAAAAACGCAGTCTCAGCCGCGTCAGATTACTCCAGGACAGCAACGCAAGCCCAACCATCCGCCGCCGCTGCTTCGGAGGTCGATTATTACAGCGGCCTTGACGCCAACCTTCTCAATGCAGAGGAATCGCTTTTGAAGCTTGCGCTTGCGCACGGAACGGTAGGGAAAAGACTGCAAAGCGAATTGGAGCCTGGAGTAATAAGCCAGACTCCTCTTGGCAAGGCTTTGGAAAAAGCAATTCAAATGACAATAAACGGAGAATGGGAATTTGCCCAGCAAAGCATAATCGAAGACTTGGACAAAATGCCCGACCGTTATGTGACCCGTGTTCTGGCCGACTCAACCGCATATAGTCATGATGATCAGGAAAAAGCAATAACCCACTGTGTGCAAACCATTCAGCGCTGGCATGCCCAAAGGGATCTTAACGAAACAAAGCGCAAGCTTGTCGCCGCCGCAAACCAGGAGGAAAAAGCCCTTCTGATGAAAGAGTATCAGGAGAAAAGCAACAAACTTCTGAAAATTCAAAATCCCCAAAGATATTCTTCCAGTTAAATAAAAGCCTTTCGGCTGCCAAGCTCAGATATTTCAGGCTTGATCTTGAAAAACATGAAACTGTAATCCTTACTCTCAGGAAAAAAAAGCTGAATAATAACATTTCCCTTTATGCTTTGCTTGAATCGCGGCATAAATTGCCTATTATATTAGAGTATAAGGTTCAATATTAGAGGACTAGGGGGAAATGATAGACATTGAAACATTGCCTGTCTATATAATAGACGATGATCCTGGAATAACCGACTTGGCCCAAAAGACCTTGAACATAAAGGGGTTCAATAGGGTAGAAGTGGCCAATTCCGGAAAAGAAGCATTGGATATACTCAGGATTCCAACAGAAGACCGCGGCAGCAGGACAGTTCTCGACAGCGGGCTCAGAGTTGTTGTGCTTGACATTATTCTTCCTGACTTAAACGGATTTGATCTTTGCAAAAAAATCAAAGAGATCTACCCCAACATTCTGGTGCTTTTGATTTCCGGGTTTGATATTGACGATTTGCATGATCGCATCATGGAATGCGACGCGGACGATTTCCTGAACAAGCCATTCAATCCCATCGAACTTGTGGCAAGGCTTGAATTGCTGGTAAAGAAACATAAAAAATCTACAGAACAAGTAACAACAGCAGTTGCAGAGGCCGTCGTTTCAAACAATCAGGTTCCGCATATCGGAGACCATATTGAAGATTATCATATTATCGACACTCTTGGCTGGGGAAAGTCTTCAATTATATACAAGGTCATTGACGAAAATACCAAGCAGACCTGCGCATTGAAACTGCTCACCAGAAATGCGCTTGAGGTTGAAGACATGGTTAAAAGATTTGAACTGGAAGTAGACATGATGGCGCGGCTGGACCATCCCAATGTGGTCTCTCTGTATAAAATGGGATATTTTTGGGACTGCCCATATATCCTAATGGAATACATTTATGGGATCAATATGGAAGAATATATGGTCTCAAGGGGGCGCCCTCCTCTGGATTTTTTCTTCAAAGTTATAATTCAAACCGCCTCAGCTCTCGCCGACATTCATAAAGTTGGAATAATCCATAGGGACATCAAACTAAAAAATATAATGCTGGAGGCCGGAAGCAACATTGTAAAACTGACAGATTTTGGAATTGCCCACTCTCTAAATGACCATACTACCCTGACTGGCGATGGTTTTATTGTCGGGACTCCTATTTACATGGCGCCCGAAATGTTTCGCGGAGAGCTGGCCTCCGAGAAATCTGACATATATTCTTTTGGCGTGACTTTTTACCAGTTTGCCACCAGCTCCCCGCCATTTGTGGCTTCCTCAAATATAGAGCTTTACAAATTGCACAAAGAGGCGGAACCTGAGTCCATCACTAAAATCAATCCTGAAATCCCATCAGAAATTGACGAGTTGATCGTAAAAAAATGTATGGCAAAAAATCCAGAAAAGCGCCCTGAGTCAATGACTGAAGTGCTGGACGAACTCCAGAAAATAGAGCGCAAATATCTGAATAATTGAAATGGGCCTTTATTCTCCGATAATTTCGTATGCGCCTGAGGCGCAGCCTGAAAATTTAATGCCCTCTTTGCTGATGTCTCCCGGCTTGACTTGCAATCCGCCAGTGCAAACTGGGAGCGGCCTGTTTTTAAATGGCAAGCTGAATTTTATTGTCTCGCCCGGAGCGGCAATTCCCGCAATGCGGCGCTCAAATTTTCTATTGGGGCGGGAATCGTAAGTAAAGATGCCAAGAAGCTTGACCGGAGCTTTTGCGGCTTCAATTTTAATATAGTGAAGCCCGAATCCCAGATTCAGAATGCCCTTGCGGTTCTCCATGAAGCATTTTTTCTTTTCCAGATCAGCAAAAGGAATATTTGCGGGTTGAACAAGCTTTTCATTTTCATCAACTGTCACTTTGAGCTCGCCGCCCTTTTCTTCGTCAACATATGCAACTGAAATATCAGTGCATACAGCGTCAATCCTGACGGATTCTCCCGGGTTGAGGCTTATAGTCTTCGCTCCGTATGGCGCGCCCCATTCTGATTTGAAGTCCAATATCTGCGCAGGGGGAATATTCCAGCGCGGACTGTCTATTCCAAAAAATTGTCTGTCAGGACAGATCTTTGCGTCAACATAAGTGAGCTTTGCGTCTTTTCCGCCTATTTCGAGAATGTGGCGGTCGCCAAGACTGCAGTTGCCGTGGCGGAACATTGAATTGCGCACGTCGCGCCTTGAATTGCTTCTTCTGGCTGAAAGCTTTTTCCCGTCAACATATGGAATAGGCTTCTCGCCTTTTGCCGCATCACCCCAGCAGTTGATGGCTGTGTCTTCAAAAATGAATTTGTTCACTTTGATTCGCGGACTTTTTTCATCGAACGTCAACATGTCGCCTTCCCAGCCGTATGTGTTTTTGTGGACGCGTTCAGGAAGTTGAAGTTGAGCTTGACCCGGCATTATCGGGTCCCAGCATTCAAACGCTTTTTCCAACTGCTTAAACCAAAGATAATGAGACGCCGCCTGCGGGTGTCCATCTTTAGGCACAAGCGTGTATTTATTGCACCAGCGAACAATATCGTCGCCGATTTTTCCATAGTCAAGGAAAGGCATTTGATAGCGCAGCGAAAGCGCTTGCATGTCGCCGGGGTTTGGCGTGTAGCCGCCGCAGTTCTGGAATTGACAAAACAGGAATTCAGTGTCGGGATAATGACGCTGGATCCAACGAATGGTTCCTTCGAAAACGGCCACTTCGTCAGGGGTGTCAGTTTTTTCATTTGCGCCGCTGCCGAATATCACCAAGTCTGGCCTTGGGCCTTCCGGCCTTTCAAAAAGGGCTGGATAAAGCTGCTTCCATGTTTTGCCTGATTTATGTCCATTTGCGTTTTCCGAAGGCGGGATAGAAAGAGAGCAATAATCGGCCAGCCCTGAATGGGCTTCGCCAACACATGAGCCATCGCAAGCCATGAAATTCAAGCATATTTTGTCAACGGGCAAATTGAACTTTCTCATAAGCTCCAGACGCAAGCGCCCGGCATAGCTGAAGTAATGGCGTGACTCGCCATAGTATTCGCGAAGCTCAGGCCGTCCCACGATTTTCGTGTCGAATTTGCCATAATATGCGTCGCTCAGCGGTTTTTTGAATTTTTTGGACTCGGGATTTTCATCGTAAGGATACATTGGCGGATTTGCGCTTCCGCGGTCAATGCTTGAGCCCATCACGATGATATGGACAGGCTCGCCTTTCCATAGTTTTTGCACGGTTCTGGGAATGTGGCGATAATAGGATTCCATTTTTCTGGCAGCAGGAAGATTTGTTTGCGCTTCGGCTCCTTTGCAGAGAGTTGGCGCGCATACCCATGCCTTGCCATTTTTGGAAACGTTTTGAAATTCAACTTGAATCCCGATTGTGTTTATGTCTTCGGAATGTGACTTTTTGTCACGAGTGACTTTGCCGAGTATTTCAGCATTATTGAGTCTTATCTCGACTTTGCCGGTTTTGTCGGAGCTTGCCGAATATGTTTTTGCAACGACAAGCTCACCGCGTGAATGCTTTGGGAAGCTGCGCTTGTCATTCATGCCGAAGTCGGCTGGCTTCCATTCTCCGGTTTCGCTGTCGAGTTTCATCAGCTTGATGGAAGCTTTCAAAGCTTTTGCCTCGCTCTGAAAACCGTAGACAGCCAGGCTTATATAGTCGCCGTGCCCCAATCCCATTTCAGGAAGCGTCGAGAACTGCCATATTTTTTTGCCGGGCATGATTTGAACCATATTGGCAACAGTAAAATCAGGACGAATATCTTCCTTTGCATGCGATTCGCGCATAACTGTAATGTCCAGCCATTTTTCTGTGTTCCAAAAGGCGGCGTTATGAGAGAGATAAGCATTGCGCTGTCCGCTCCGGTGATTGTCGAACGCATGAAAATCAAATTTAGGGTTAAGAAGAAGGTTTTCTGTTGCCGTCAAGTTTGTTGCTGCTGTCCCAATGGCGCAGCAGGACGCAAAAATAGTCATCAGTCTCAAAGTTCTCATCTGTTATTGGTTCTCCATATGGTTAAAATAAAACATTCTTTATTATAGGGGGGCAATCGTTATTTTTCAACCCATGCCGCCCTTGCTTTTTTGACCTGCATCAAGCATAATGAAACGTCCAGGAGAGACTCCCATATGCTTTTTAAAGACGCGTCCAAAATAATTCTGAGACGAAAATCCAGATTCGAAAGCGGCCTCTTTTATGTTGCATTTCCCGTCTGCCAGAAGCTCGCAGGCCTTGCGCACGCGCAGACTTTGCAGATATTGGCCTGGAGATGTTCCATATGCTCTAACAAAGGCTCGCGTCAAGCCTTCCTGGGTGCATTTATTCGCTCGCGCGTATTCTTTTATTGATATGTCTTCCGCAAAATGCCCGTCCAGCATATTCTTCAAATCGCGAGCTGATTTGTTTTTTTGGGGCATATCTTCTGAGCGCACTGCGATGTATGACAAAAACAACTGGTACGCGAGCGCCGAATGAAGCAATTCCGCTTTATAGCTGTTCCCTTGATGGGCTCTTATTTTTACAAGTTTGCTGATTTGCGCTTTTAAATCGTCATGCCCTTCCAGAGACATCACAGGATTTTCAAGCAAGTTTTTCGGCAGAAGCCCGCCTGGATTAGTGAAGCTAATGCTTATGTATTCAAATGTCCATGGCTCCGGGCCATCCTCGTAACAATACACATAAGGGCCCGGCCGCTCAATAACAAAAATCATGCCGGGCTTTAGAACAAAACGCTTTCCCCTTGCATAAAGCGCTCCAGTCCCTGACAAAGTATGCTTGATAAGTATGCGCTTCGGCCCGCCCTGAGTTGATACATCGTTGTAATAAGATTTATTCGAAGCCAGCCCGTAATTGGCTCGATGAAGACAAAACGGCGGTTGCCAGAACTCATTCATTGCCGCCTCCAGATCTAGTGTCAAGTTTGTGCTATCATTGTCAACATTTTAGTCTTTACATAGCTATTATATTCATGTATTCTAAAAGTATCAAGTCAAAAATGTATCAAAGAGGTATTGAAATGAAAAAACGCAAGAATGTATTGTTGATTACCAGCGACCAGCAGCATTGGAATACGTTGGGACTTTTTAACCCTGAAGTAAAGACTCCCAATCTTGACAGGCTTATAAAAAAGGGGACAGTTTTTTCCCGCGCATATTGCACTAATCCCACTTGCACTCCGTCGAGGGCGTCAATAATAACGGGCAAGTACCCCAGTCAGCACGGAGCCTACAGTCTTGGGACCAAGCTCCCGGAAGAAGAGCACACAGTCGGCGAAGATTTTCTAAATGCCGGATACCGCACCGCCTTGATAGGCAAGGCGCATTTTCAAGGCTTGCTGGACACAGAAGAATATCCTTCGCTTGAGTCAAATCCATTGATGCAAGATTTGGATTTCTGGAGGAACTACAAAGAACGCTTTTACGGCTTTGAGCATATAGAACTTGCAAGAAATCATGTCGACGAATTTCACGTCGGGCAGCATTACGGCATATGGATGGAAGAAAAAGGCTTCGACTGGAAGCCTCATTTCTTTAAGCCGGGAGGAACGGCGGAGAACAGGCAGAAACACAGATGGAGCATTCCTGAGGAATTCCATTACGACACATGGATAGCCGAACGTTCATGTTCAATGCTCGAACAGTACAAAAATAATGACGAAAACTTTTTCCTTTGGTCAAGCTTTCTGGACCCGCATCCAGGATATCTTGTCCCGGAGCCATGGGACAAAATGTATGACCCGGAAAAGATAAGCCTCTCCTCAGTGGTCGAAGGCGAACACGACAAAAATCCGCCGCATTTTAAAATGACTCAGGAGGAAAATCCCGATTTCTCAATTTATGAAGAACCGGAAGGAAACAGTGTTCATGGCGGTCATTCACATTTGCACGACAAAAAAGAGCTGGCAAAAGACATTGCCGTCTATTACGGAATGATAAGCCTGATGGACAAGTATATAGGAGTGATCCTCGACAAGCTTGAAGAGCTGGGGCTCGCCGACGATACGCTTGTTGTTTTCACGACCGACCATGGGCATTTTTTCGGACACCACGGTCTGACCGCAAAAGGCCCTTTCCATTACGAAGACATGATAAAAATTCCATACATCGCATCAATGCCTGGAAATATCCCGGAAGGCACAAGATCCGAAGCCCTCCAAACGCAGGCCGACATGGCTCCGACCTTCCTCAGCGTTTGCGGAATAGACATCCCGCGCTGCATGACAGGCAAAGACCAAAAGGATGTATGGTTCGGCAAAAAGGACGAAGCGCGCGACCATGTGATCGTGGAAAACCGCCATCAGCCAACAACCATGAACCATAAAACATATGTTGGCAAAAGATATAAGCTGACAGTGTATTACAATCAAGAGTACGGCGAACTCTTCGACCTTCAGGAAGACCCGGATGAAATAAACAATATTTGGGATTCCCCTGAGCATAAAGAGCTCAAATCAGGCCTGCTTCTGAAAATGATGCATGCCGAAATGGACAAAGAGCCTGTCTTGATGCCAAGAATCTGGGGCGCGTAATAGCGGCCTATTTTTCCTTTAACATGGCATAGGGGCCCTCGGGAATAACCGCGATGCGCGCGTTGGGATTTGCCTTGACAAAATTGTCAATGCTTGCCTGCGCGCGCTCCGCCGCGTCCCCTTTGCCGGAGACAGGCGTCAGCGATATCTTTTCCTGAATATCCGCCGGTATTCCATCGCTTGCAAACAGCGAGTTGTCAACGCCTATCCGTTCAAGAACCCGGCATTCCATCTGCAGTTCCCATTGGTCCAGCTCCGTACAGTCTTTGTTCGCCTCGATATGGCTCAGGAAGCCGCGCCAGTCTTTGCCCCATTTCAGCTTGAGCTCAGCATATTTTCTGCTTCCCAGAGAATTTGCGCAATTGGAAATCGTCAAAAGCTTGCTGTTCTCATGCAGCGCCGGAAGCGCCCCGCACATGCCTTTGACGGTCTGATAAAAGTTTTGATCCAGGGGAAATCCGCCGCCGCAGGTTATGACAAGGTCAAACTTGCCTTCAAACTCGGCGGTAACCCATTCACCCACCTTTTCGCATCCCGCGAGATGCGCCTTTTCCAGATCGCCGCAAAATATTCCGGCTGGAGCGCGGTCGCGCGTTATGGCCACATTGAACAAAAAGTCCACGCCGACTGTTTTCGCCACTTCCAGCGCTATCTTATGACAAGGATTTCCGGCGAGCGTTCCGGTGTCCGCCAAAGGATTAGCCAGAGTTTCGTACCCGTGAAAGCGCTGGACTGTTCCGAGATCGACAAGAGCAGGACACACGCCTTTTCGTCCGCCGGAAAAGCCCGCCATAAAATGCGGCTCTATAAGCCCGGTCACTATATGAAAATCCGCTTCATAAAATCTTTTGCATACACTGACAGGCGGCGAGTCGCTTATCTTGACAAGTGTCTCGGTTTTGTCGGCTGAGTGGTCAACAACCTCCACGCGGCTCAATATGTCCTGCCCCAAAATTATGTCAAGCTCTTCGTCAGAGCTTGGGCTGTGCATGCCCGTGCCTATTACAATGACAATATTGCCGTCCGGCACGCCGCATTCATTGAGTATTTGCAGAATCTGCGGGATAAACTGCCTGTTCGGAACTGGACGCGTAATGTCGCTGACAGATATTGCGGCAGTGGCCGGGTTTTTCTTTTTCACAAGTTCTTTCAGGGAAGGACATCCTATGGGATTTGCCAAAGCCAGCATCACTTCGCTCTCAATATTTTGCACCTCCGGCATGGGCTTGCCTTCAAGTATTTCAGCCGTGTCCGGCAATTCAAGCTTCATCCCGTTTCTGCCGTAAAGCAATTCGATTGTCTTAGTCCCCATAACTATGCGTCCCTGTATATTTAGATTTCCAATAAAATGCCTCTTTAAATGAAATTTTCCATTTATGGTTTTGATTTAGTCGGGTTAAGATTATTGTCAGGCAAATCAAAGGGAGAATTTTTTCATGAGTTTTAAACCGAAAACATATGTCATTGGAGCGTCAAACTTTGACCTTGTAAGCTATATAAGCTAAACACTCTGGGTCAGACCCCAAGCGAAATCGGGTGGGCGAATAGCTATAATATTGGATAACTAAAAAAAGGAGTTTTTAATAATGCAATCTAAAGTTATTCTTTCAGTTGTTACAATTGAAAAGGACGTTGAAAAAATATGTGAACTCACTAACCTTCCTTTAAAATCAACCGATAACATTAAACAGTACTATAATAGTGTCATGCAAGGAGGAGAGGCAACTATGCTTAATTTTTCCTCTTCAAAATTGGATTTTAACGAGCAACTTAAAGATGTATTATGCGCTCGTGACGCTATATCAAACATTCCTCTTGATGCCCATATAATTTGTTTTCTAAATCCTGGAGTACATTTGGTACTGAGTCCTATACTACTTAGGGTCTGTCCAGAAAAAAGTAAGTTTTTTAAATAGAGAGAGATACATTTTT
>CAZYVR010000063.1:0-21100 GCA_964651145.1 uncultured Victivallales bacterium
CTCAAGGTCTGGTCGAGGCGCAAAAATATGTTGGGCTATGATTTCCATGGTTGCGCAAGCGTCAAATGGAGGCTTGCCCGTGAGCATTTCGCAAAGAACTATTCCAAGAGAATAAATATCAGAGCGGCAGTCAACATTCAGGGAGTTCTCGGCTTGCTCGGGGCTCATATAGTGAGGCGTTCCGACAATCATATTGCAGGTTGTCATAAGAGTTTGCTGTTTGTCAACAAGGCTGCGCGCTATTCCCATGTCCAAGAGCTTTATAGCTCCGTCGTTGCTTATCATGATATTTGATGGCTTAATGTCGCGATGAATTGTCTTGAAACTGTGCCATGCATAATTAAGGGCGGCGGCTATTTCCTTTGTGATTTTAATGGCCTCCTCTTCTGTCAGGGGGCCGCGTTTAAGGCGTTTCTCAAGCGTTTCGCCTTCAATATATTCCATCGCCATATAATGAATGTCATTGTCGCATCCGGCATGAAGAGCTGTCACAATATTAGGATGGGTCATGCGTCCTGAGCTCTTGAGTTCCTTCATGAAACGTTTATGAAAATAAGGAGTGTCGGCCAGTTCTTCGCGCATTATTTTGAGGGCGACATTGCGGTCCATTGAACTTTGTTCCGCAAGCCAGACTTCTCCCATGCCGCCAATGCCAATGCGTTTTAGCAAAATAAAATTGTCCAGCCGTATGCCAGGCGCCAAGCGTGAGTCAGGAACAAGTAAATCCCCTCCGCAAGTGGGGCATGCGCTCATCTCGCCAAACATAACCGCTTCTGCTTCCAGTTTCTGACTGCAATGCGGACATTTAAATTTAAGGGAACTCATTGTTTATTTTTTGCCTATGTTCTGATAAAATGTACTCTGTTAAAGGGAGGCATGCAAATAAATGCGCGCTGTTAAAAATCAAGACTACTCTATAACCACTGCCTTGAGCATTGCCGTGTCAAAAGAAGTTCTGTTTGCTGGCCTGTCAGATGTTTTCTGTCCAGTTTCTGAAATAGCTTCTTTTAGAGCTTTTTCTATTTTATAAATATGTTCTCTGTTGGACATGCTGGCGTCAAAGACTTTTACTGTCTTTTCGCCAGTAGAGATTATCAGCTCCAGATATTGCGAATATTCCCGCTTTGCCCAAAAGAAAGCAAATGCAACAAATAATAAAGAAAAAAGACCGTATGCTCCAAATGCATTTACTGTCATATATGTGAGGAAAAATGATATTATGAATACTGAAAAAGAAGCGGTCATCAGTTCTGCTCGAACATTCACATAGCAATCTTTTATTCTATTTATTGGGATAGTTATATTGCAGCAAGTTGCCCTAAGATTTGTGATCTTTACATCATTGCTCTCATAAAAAATGCTTTCAACATAACCTTTGTTTTTTTCTGTCTCTGCGCTCATAATAAACTCCTTTAATATTTTTTAATCCTTGTAACATCCATGTGTTAATTGTTTTTTTTTACAATTGACACATGGAATATAAGTTTTTTATCTCCTGCCGGAACGGCCTTTGCCTCCGCTCTTTCCTGAACGCCTGGAGGCGGATTTTTTGCCGCCTTTTGAGTTTCCTGATCCGTTGTTGTTGTTGTTCCTTTTTGAGTTCATCTCGCGTTTGTTTTTTCTTTGATGATTTCCTTTGCCTTTGTCTGAATTCTTTGTTCGTGTGCCGCTGACTTCTTTTCCGTTGCGAGTGTTTCGGCTATAGTCAGTGGTTCTTGTTCTGCTTCCGTCTTCATTTTTGCTTGCTGTGCTTGTTCGCGTGCCGCTGATTTCTTTTCCGTTGGGAGTGCTGCGGCTATAGTCAGTGGTTTTTGTTCTGCTTCCGTCTTCATTTTTGCTTGCTGTGCTTGTTCGCGTGCCGCTGATTTCTTTTCCGTTGGGAGTGCTATGAGTGTATTCCGTTGTCTTTGTCCTGCTTCCGTCTTCATTTTTACTTGCGGTTGTTGAGCTGCTGCCGCTTATTTCTTTGCCGTTTTTTAATGTTTTGGAATATTCTTTTGTTTTAGTGATCGAGCCATCTTCGTTTTTGACTATGCTCACACTCCGATTAGGGTTGTTGTTTATTGTTTCTTCTGCCAAATCATCCGCAAACAAGCCCATGATGCCAAAGGTTGTCATTGCGATTCCGAGTGTCATTTTTTGCTTCTTCATTATCTTTTTCCTTTTTTATGATTAATTGGCAATTTTTTTATTCTTCGTCGTTTCTGCCGTTGCGCTCATTTCCTTCAGATTTTCTATTTTCGCGTCGCTCTTTATGTTTTGACCTGATGCTTTTCATTACTCCCTTTAACTTGTTCATCTGCTCTTTGGAAAGGATGCTTTCCAATTTTTTTCTGAAAGCTTGATGCTGCTTGCGTTGGGCTTTGAGAATGCCCACCAATTTTTTTGCGTCCTGATCAGAGACTTGAAGCTTGCTCTTTAACATCTCGATCATTTTTTCTTCACGTCCTTCCCTGTTGGAATTTTCTTTTCCATTTTTTCCTTGCCGGCCCCAGACATTCTCTCTGCTCATGCCTGATTCTTCTTCCGCGCATAGCTGAATTGATGCTGCCGCAAAAAAGCCCGCCGTCATCAGCGCCCATAATTTTTTTGATTTCATTGTCTTTCTCCTGTTGATGTTTTTTGTTTTAATGCGATTGATTTCTACATATATTACACATCGAAATGGACAAATCTTACAGCAAATGGTATAATTAATGGAAATTAATGGGGATTTTTATGTCGCGACATGACAATATGCGAACCAGAGGCACCTTGCTTCAGCGGATCGGAGATGTTGATAATTCACATGCCTGGTATGAATTTGTTTACTATTATCGTGGCTATATTTGTGGAATCCTAAGAAAAATGGGGATAGCTCATCACGACTCCGAGGAAATAGCCCAGCAGGTATTGCTAAAAATCTCCGACACTATCAAAACTTTCAAATATGCCCCGGAGCGCGGGCGATTCAGAGGATATCTGGCCAGAATAACTATCAACACTGCAAACAATCATTTCCGAAGCATGCGTCATGAGGTCAGTCTATCAGAGAATTCGGATGGCATTTCGCCGGATCTGACTGAAGACCCGGCTATTGATAAGATGGCTGACGAAGAATGGGAAAATCATCTTTGCCGTATAGCCTGGCGCAACATTTCGGGATCTTTCGGCAAGAACGTCAAAGACACTTGGGACATGCTTTGCGAAGGCAGAAATCCACAGGAAATAGCTTCCGCCCTGAATATATCAGAGAATAGCGTCTATGTTTACAAAAAGCGCATAATGGAAAAAATAAAGCCCGAAGTAAAGCGACTGCAAATCGAGCTGGAGTGATTTTCTATAAAATTGCCTTGCCTTGTTTTCTATATTTTTGCAATTGGCTCTATAAAAATATATATTTGTTCCAGGAGTTTTGCATGGATTCTATTTGATTTTTTGTGAGCGGAGAGGTATTTGTCATAGAGTATGTTTACCACTAGGGGATTGATATGATAAAACTGCTTTTTCTATGTGTGGAAAATGCTTGCAGAAGCCAGATGGCGGAAGCTTTTGCCAAAATAAAAGCTCCAGAAGGAGTGTCGGTGTTCAGCTCCGGGATCACACATGGACAAGTAAACCCGCTTTCTGTCGAAGTTTTAAAGGAAGTCGGAATAGATATATCATCTCAATACGCCAAGAATATTGATGAATTGAATATGCAGGACTTTGATATAGTGATATCCCTCTGCGGGAGTTCTGTTGAAAAGTGCCCGATACTGCCGGGCAACCCGCCTGTTATCAACTGGGATCTGCCGGATCCGGCTGCGGCTGCGGCTAAAGGATCTCAAAAAGAAATGATGGAAGCCTTTCGCAGCGTAAGAAACAGAATAAAACAGCTTGTCGATGATTTTTTTGACAGGGGCTACTGTTCAGCTTTTGCCATGGCAAAAAATAACACTCAGCTAATACTGGATAATATTTCTGATGCTATCATTGCTCATGATTTTAATCGAAGGATTTTTTATTTTAACAAAGCCGCGGAAAAACTTACCGGCTTTAAGCAGAGCGAAGTAATCAATCGCGATTGCCATGAGGCTTTCGGGAAACCACTTTGTGGCTCCGATTGTCTCTTCTGTGAATCAGAAAAGCAAGCGGAATGGCTTGAACATCACAAGCGCACTCTGCGGATAACAAGCTGTGAGGGTGAAGAAAAAACAGCAGAGATGACAGTCAAATTGTTGACTGGCCCGGACGGGGCAAAGAGAGGGGTTCTCGCCACTTTAAGGCTTCTTCCAGTAAATCAGATAACGAAGCGAGCCAAGCATTTTGCCGGCATTGTCGGCTCATCGCCGAAAATTATTGAAGTTTTGGATTCGATCAGGGACATAGCCCATTCAAACGCGCCAACGCTTATCTTGGGAGAAAGCGGAACCGGCAAGGAGATGGTAGCCAGAGCCATCCATGAGCAAAGCGGGCGCAAAGATAAACTGTTTGTGCCTATCAACTGCGGAGCATTGCCGGAAAACCTGCTTGAAAGCGAGCTTTTCGGCCATGTGAAAGGAGCCTTTACGGGCGCTGTAAGAGACAAAAAAGGACGTTTTGAGCTTGCGGACGGAGGGACTATTTTTCTTGATGAGATAGGGGATGTTTCCCCTGCAATGCAGGTGAAGCTTCTTAGGGCGCTTCAGGAGGGAACTTTTGAGAGGGTTGGAAGTGAAAAAACAACGAAGGTGGATGTCAGAATAATAAGCGCCACCAATAAAGACATTTCCGAGGAAATCACTTCCGGGCGTTTTCGCGAAGACCTTTATTACCGTCTTGGAGTTATTCCATTGACGCTTCCTCCGCTCCGCGACAGGGGCAATGATGTTCTGATTATTGCCGAATATTTAATGGACAAGGCAAGAGCAGAGTCTAAAAGGGAGCACGTCGTTTTTTCTCCGGGAGCGATTGAGGCAATGCTTTCCCATAAGTGGCCTGGAAATATAAGAGAATTGCAGAACTGGATACAGTATGCTTTTTTGAAATGCAAGGGCGATTTTATTGAACCGGCTCATCTTCCTAATTTTTCGCGAAGCGCTATCAATATTAATATAGCCAATGACTCCAAGTTGAAAACGCGACGAAAGCGCAAGCTTGACACAAGAACTGTCAAAGCCGCGCTTGAGGAAGCAAGTGGCAATAAGTTGAAAGCCTCCAAACTGCTCGGGGTTGGACGAGCCACCCTTTATCGCTTTCTTGATGACTCAGGATTGTCTCGCTAAATCTCGTTTGTCTCATTTCTGCTAATGATACACTGTTTTAATTTGCTTTGTGGCTCTTAAGTGGTTTGATATCAAGCTATTTTGTGTTTTAATTGAAGGCGTTTGCTGTTTTGGATTCAGATAGACTGTCTCGTTTGTTGTTTTAAATGAGACAGTTTCGGCTCCTTGTTTTTAATTTCTCGATTTTTATACTTCATTGCATGTTAGTTGGATATGAGAATTTTGTGCATTCAGGTCATAGAGTTGGCATAACTTTAGCTATATGATACATAAACTGGAGAAGGCGACGGAATCATGAAAGATGAATGCTGCGAACATATAAGAGAAGCTCTTAAGTTGTCGCGTGATCTTATAATTCTTGCGGATGAAGGAGAACGAGACAGCAAGGACGATGGCTGCATTCTTCTTTATGGCGTTATGCGCGATTGCGCATACAAAATAAAAAGCGAGGCGGAACGCGAAAAGCAGGCACATAAAGAAAAAAATAAATGGGCTTGATTTTTGTCAACAAAAGAACATCTTAATTTAAAAGGAGGGGTCATATGGATGCAAACTTGTCACGGGCATTAAATGAACAGCTGAATTTTGAAATTTATTCAGCGTACATTTATCTTTCGATGTCTTCGTATTTTAAATCGTCAGGCTTAAATGGATTCGCCAACTGGATGGAGGTTCAGGCACAGGAGGAATTTGTTCATGTAAGGAGGTTATATAATTATGTGCATGAAAGAGGGGCAACTGTTGAGTACGGAGCCATACCGAAACCGGAGTGCAAATGGGACTCCCCTTTGGCCGCATTCGAGCAGGCTTACTCTCATGAACAGGGAGTAACATCAAGAATCAATAATCTTATGGATTTGGCCCTTGAGGCAAAGGATCATGCGACCAGCGCGCATTTGCAATGGTTTGTCAGCGAACAGGTGGAAGAAGAGGCAAATGCTCTTGACGTAATCCGCCAGATTAAGCTCTTAAAAGATGCTCCCAACGGACTGTTTCTTCTGGACAGGGAATTGGGGCAAAGGGTGTTCGTCGATCCAACAACAGCGGCAAACAGCAACGCTTAGCTTTAAAAATATAAAAATCAAACCAAAAGGAGCAATAGGGGATGTCACGTTTAAAAGGAACTGAAACGGAAAAAAATCTCTTGAAATCATTCGCAGGAGAGTCGCAAGCTAGAAATCGCTACACATATTTTTCTGGCGCGGCAAAAAAAGAGGGCTATTGCCAGATTGCGGCTATTTTTGAGATAACCGCAGATCAGGAAAAAGAGCATGCCAAAAGATTTTTTAAATTTCTGGAAGGCGGAAACGTTGAGATAACCGCGTCTTATCCTGCCGGAAAGATAGGGACCACCTCTGAAAATCTTGAGGCTGCGGCTGGCGGCGAATATGAAGAATGGAGCGAACTTTACCCTCATTTTGCCGATGTGGCTGACAAGGAAGGCTTCCCGGATGTGGCTTCGGCTTACAGGGCTATATCCGTGGCCGAAAAGCACCATGAAGAGCGATACAGGGCGCTTCTTGAGAAGATAAACAGTGGAACAGCTTTTGAGAAGGCGGAAGAGACTGAGTGGGTATGCAGAAATTGCGGGTATGTCCACAAGGGCAAAAAAGCTTTGTTGAAGTGTGCTGCATGTCTGCATCCGCAAGGATATTTTGAGGAATTGAAGTGCAAACTTCAATAATGATAACATTAAATTAAGGGAGGGACAATGATGGCGAAAAGAATGGAAGTTTATAGATGTGGACCCAAGGGGCTTGTTGTTGAAGTTCTTAACGGGGAGGCTTGCCAGATTTCCTGTTGTGGCGAACCAATGGAGCTGCTCAAGGAGCAAACAGCCGACGCAACAACAGAAAAGCATGTGCCAGTCATAGAAGAAGTGGAAGGCGGAATCCTTGTGAAGGTCGGTTCCGTGCCGCACCCTATGACCGAAGAGCACTCGATCCAGTGGATTGAGGTCATCAATGGCAGCTATGTGAACCGCAAGTATTTAAAGCCGGGCGACAAACCGGAGGCTCTATTTTATGTGCCGCTTCAGGATGGCCTGATATTAAGGGAATACTGCAACGTTCATGGACTTTGGAAAAGCTAGTCCTAAATAAATAAAAAATAATTTAAGTTTGGAGGCAATATATGTGCGTTCTTGTCACAAAAGAAGCTCCGGATTTCACCGCGCAAGCCGTGATGCCGGACAACACAATGAAGGATTTTACTCTTTCATCTTTGAAGGGCAAATATGTGCTCCTTTTTTTCTATCCATTGGACTTCACATTTGTGTGTCCTTCTGAAATCATCGCCTTTAATAAAAAGCTTGATGAATTCAAGGCTAGAAATGTGGAAGTGGTGGGCGTTTCAGTAGATTCTCAGTTTACACATTACGCATGGAAAAACACTCCGCCAAATAAAGGCGGAATTGGAGACATTCAGTTTCCGTTGGTGGCTGATCTTTCGAAGAGCATTGCCAGAGATTACGACGTGCTTCTTGAGGCAGGGATTGCCCTGAGAGGACTTTTTCTCATTGACAAGGAAGGGATAGTCCGCCACTGCGTAGTCAATGATTTGCCGCTCGGACGCAATGTGGACGAGGCTTTGCGCATGGTTGACGCGCTTCAATTCTTTGAAGAGAATGGCGAAGTTTGTCCCGCTAACTGGCACAAGGGCGACGAAGGAATGAAGCCGTCCGCAGAAGGCGTGGCGGAATATTTGGGGAATCACTCTTAACCTATGAGAATGAGGGGGGATTGAAATGAAAAAGTTGCTTATGCTTGTTCTTGCTGGAAGCGCATTGTCGCTGTTTTTAGCGGGGTGTAATTCCACCGGGAAAAAATTTAGCAAAGAAGAAAAGGAATTGCTCAAGTCTAATAAAGATATTGTCATCAGCGGCGTGACAGGGGAGATAAAAGGCACCAACGCTGACAAGAATCCAAAGACGGCTATCTGCAAGAATTGTGGCTTTCCAAAAGGCTCACTTAGGCAATGGATTCTCATTTCCAGCGAATTTGAGATGGACGAGCAGACCCGGAAGAAACTAAGGGATAAAAGCGACGTTGTCTTGAGCGGCAAAACTGGGGCCTTGAAAGACACAGTGAAGGACAAAGAGCCAAATAAGGTAAAGTGTGATGACTGTGGCTTTCCGGAAGGCTCGCTTAGGCAGCGTGTAATAATTTATGAAGAACCCTAGGCATTTAGCAGGTATTACGAACTAAAATAGCATTAATCCCTGACGGGCACAATGCCCCAAAAGGGATGGAACGCTTCGCCGAAAACGGCGAAGGGTATAACAAAAACTAAAAAAACGAAAGGATGATGTGTAAAATGGAAAAGTATGTATGCAATATATGCGGTTACGTCTACGATCCTAAAATTGGCGATCCGGATAACGGAATCGATGCAGGCACAGCTTTTAAGGACCTTCCAGGCGACTGGACATGTCCGGAATGCGGCGTTGGCAAAGATGATTTTTCTCCGGAAGAGTAGGCTCTGAAATAGTCGGGCCGCCGCCGCAAAGGGGCGTCCCGTTAAATAAAAAAAAGAAGTCAGGCACGCAAATGAAAATAGGTGTAATCGGAGCTGCGCATGCAGGAGTGGCCGCCGCGCAGGCAGCGGCAAAAGAAGGGGCTGAGGTTGTTTTATTTTCAGCCGAAAAAGTCCTTCCATATTTCAGACCCAGATTGCCGGGCGTGGCTTTTGGGGCAGTGGATGAGGCATCTATTTTTATGCACCCGTTTGAGTGGCACAAGAAAAATGGAATAGACCTTAAGCTTGGAGCGGATGTCGCGGCTTTTGACTTGGACTGCGGAATAACTTTGGCGTCCGGGCAGAAGGATAAATTTGACGCGCTTGTCATCGCCACTGGAGCCGGCCCCATAATGCCGGGTTTTGCAAAAGCATGTTCGCCTGAAAAGACTGTTCCTTTGTGGAGCTTTGACAACGCTATGCGGATCAAAAACAGCGTTTCGGCGGGAATGACTCTGGCAATCATAGGCGGCGGCGTAATTGGCGTTGAAGTTGCGCTATGGGCAGTCGAAGCAGGGATAAAAACGCTTATTGTTGAAAAACTTCCGCGTCTCATGCCCCGAAATTTCGGAAAAAAAGCTTCGAGCACAATCGAAAAACAACTTAAAACGCGCGGCGTAGAAGTTTTGACAGGAACCACGATCGAGTCGATGGACTGCGCAAGCTCTCCTGGTAAATTGTTAATAGAAACAGACAACGGCAAAATTGCAGCGGACCTTGCCGTTTTGTCTATAGGGGCAGCATGCAATACTGCCGCGGCCGCCGAAGCCGGACTTGAAATCAGCTCTGGAATAGTGGTCGATGAAAAACTTTGCGCGTCATCATCCAGCATCTTCGCGGCTGGAGACATAGCTTGTTTTGGCGGGCGCAAGCAGTGCTCCGCAAAAGAGGCTTTGGCGCAAGGAAAGATAGCGGGCTTTAACGCAGTGGCGTCTTTAAAAGGCGAAGCTCTGAAAATATATGAGTTTCAACCGGCGACAATGCAAATGAAGCACAAAGATTTTGAGCTTTACTCAATTGGCGGCGTTCCTTCCGATGAATGCCGCGAGGAAATTCTGGAATTTGAGGAAGGCAGGCTTTACAGAGCTTGCGTCTATAACAAGAACGGCGTTCTGGCCGGAGCCCAAATGGTCGGCTCCGGGAAGGACTTTAAAAAATATGAGAAAGAATTTTTAGAAGCATTTAACAGTGGAGAAAAATAATATGCCTGTTGAAAATTATAATGTGGCGGAAATATTTGAAATAGCGGAACAGATAGAAAGAAACGGCGCAAAATTTTACCGGGAAACAGCCGGGAAATTTGCGGACAGCGAAGCTCGCGATTTTTTGTTGGCAATCGCCGCCGAGGAAGACGAGCATGAAAAAACATTTGTCAGGCTAAAAGAGGCTTTTGCCCAAAAAACAATGACTGTTGAAACAGCTGATGAAACAGTGCTGCTATATTTGAGGGCTTTTGCAGGGAAATATATTTTTAGGAATGAAAACGCTCCTGATTTCCAGAACAAACAAAACGCAACCTTCAGCGGCGCGTTGGATTACGCGATCAATTCTGAAAAAGACTCCATTATCTTTTATCTTGGACTGAAAGATTTTGCGAGCAATAAAGAAGACAAAAATGTAATACAGAAACTCATAGATGAAGAGAAAAAGCATCTTGAAAAACTGTTGACTTGGACTGAAAAAATTTTGTAAATGATGAAGAAGGCAAAAATATAATACAGAGACTCATAGATAAAGAGATAAAGCATCTTGAAAAACTGTTGACTTTTTCCGTTGAATAAAAAAGTTGACGTCAAAAGGGGGCAAGATATGTTCAAGCAACAAGACAAAGACGCGCCTTTGAACATTGTTGTGGCTGGAGCTTCAGGCGACTTGGCGCGGAAAAAGATATTTCCAGCATTGTTTGCTTTGTTTTCTCAAGGCTTGTTGCCGGAGCAGACCATGTTTTTTGGTTTTGCGAGGAGCAATATATCCCGTCAGGAATTCCAGGACAGAATCATGGGATCTCTGACCTGCCGCTATACGCCTGATCATTCATGCCAATCATACATTGACAAGTTTTTGGAGCGTTGCCATTATGTTAATGGCGAATATGATTCGACTGATTCTTTTCTTGACCTTTACAGCAGCCTGATGATTGAAGGCTGCGACGCGTCACATTCCAATTGTTTGTTTTATCTGGCAATTCCCCCTGCTGTTTTTGTCGATGTGGCAAGAGCCATAGGAAACGCGGGCTTGGTCTATTGCGGAGAAAACTCTTCGCCCTGGTCGCGGGTTGTGGTGGAAAAACCCTTTGGGAAAGACCGTGAGTCATCCGATAAGCTTGTGGCTGACTTGAGCGAGGTCTTTGACGAGAACCAGATTTACAGGATAGACCATTATCTTGGCAAGGAGATCGTTCAGAATCTTTTGGCAATGCGTTTTGCCAATCAGATATTCAAGCCTATCTGGAACGCTGAATATATAGAAAAAGTGGACATTGTTTGGCAGGAAACGCAAGGAACGGAAGGACGCGGCGGATATTTTGACAATTATGGGATAATAAGGGATGTCGTGCAAAATCATCTGCTTCAAATTCTAGCTTTGACTGCAATGGAAGAGCCTGCTTCGCTTTCGGCGAAGGACATACGCGATGGAAAAGTTGAAGTTTTGAGCCGGATATCCCCCGTTGCCGCAAATGACATACGCCTTGGGCAATATGTCGCCTCGGGCAACGGCAAAGGCTACACTGATGATCCTTCGGTGCCGGATGATTCCATAACTCCCACTTTTGCGGAAGTTAAGCTCAATATTGACATGGACAGGTGGCGCGGGACGCCCTTTACCATTCGCGCAGGCAAAGGCTTGGACCGCAAGCTTACGGAAGTGCGCATCGTTTTTAAAGCTCCAGCAACAAATATTTTCTGCAATTTGAATGAGTGCCCGCCCGCAAATGAACTGGTCATCCGCGTTCAGCCGGACGAGGGGATTCACTTTAAAATTATAAACAAGGAGCCGGGGTTTAAGATGCGCTTTCATTCCACGGAGCTAGCCTTGAGCTACAAGTCGGCGTTCTCTGAGCATATTATTCCGGAAGCTTACGAATGTCTGTTGCTCGACGTCATAAATGGCGACAAGAGTCTTTTTATCAGAAAAGACGAACTGGCGGCGGCTTGGGATATTTTCACTCCGGCCTTGCATGAGATGGCAGCTGAAAAAATCAAGCCTGAACCATATCCTTTTGGCTCTGAAGGGCCGGCAAGCAGAACTAAAAGCAAATGCGGATGCAAGTGTGGGGTTGCGAAAAAAGGCAATGACGGCAAATTTAACTTTTTTGAATGCCCCAGCGAGATGCGACGCGCAACTGCCGACTTGATCCTTGAAAAAGGCAGGGAATCAATAGCGCAAAGAGGAGTTTTCTCCATGGTCATTTCTGGCGGCGAAACGCCGCTTCCTCTTTTTGCGTTTATGGCTGAAAAGTCTTATGCAGATTCGTTCCCATGGAGCAGGACACATATCTTCTGGAGCGATGAGCGCTGCGTTCCCATGGATGACGAAAACAGCAATTATGGAAAAGCTTTTGAGGCTTTGTTGTCCAAAGTCCCGTTGCCCGGCGAGAACATACACCGAATCAAATCGGAATTGTCTCCGGAAGAGGCCGCGGCTGAGTATGAAAAGGAATTGCTGGAGTTTTTCGAGAAACACCCGGACGCAGATTCTTGTTTTGATTTTGTTCTCTTGGGAATGGGCGCAGACGGGCATACGGCGTCTCTGTTTCCGGGGAGCGAGGCGCTTTCGGAGAAAGAAAGACTTGTAGTGAGCGTTCCGCCTCCTGTAACGTCCGAGCCTAAAGTTTCAAGGGCAACTCTGACGTATCCGGCGTTATGCAGATCGAGAGAAGTTTTGTTTCTTATTTCAGGGAAAGACAAAGTTGAATTGCTGGAAAAATTAAATGACAAATATCCTGCGGCAAGAGTAAGGTCGCAAGGAAACATTAAATGGCACATAATTAAGGAAAGTTGAAATTATGAAGTATGACTATGACATTATCACCATTGGCTTGGGGCCGGCTGGGATGGCTATTTCCATTATGGGCTCAGAAATGGGACTTAAAGTCTGCGCCATAGAAAAAAATAAAATCGGAGGCGAATGCATGAACGTCGGCTGCATTCCAAGCAAGGCGCTTCTGAGAATAGCCAAAACGAGGAACAGCTTTAGCAAATTTTCAGCGATGGAATTGTCGGAAATGTCTCCTCCTGATGTTCGGAAGCCTTTTGAAAAAATCACGCGAGACATTGATTATATAGGGGAAAAGAAAACCCTGAAGATGTTTGACAAAGTGGACCTGCTTTTGCGGGAAGGCTCGGCGAGTTTTGTAGACAAGCACACGGTTATGGTGGGGGAAAAGAAGCTTAGCGCAAAGAGGATATTTATCTGCGCCGGAACAAAGGCGTCTGTTCCTGATTTTCCTGGCATTGACAAGATAGACTATCTGACCAATGAAAATATTTTCTCTCTCGATAAAATACCCGCAAGCCTGATAATAGTCGGCGGCGGAGCCATTGCATGCGAAATGGCCCAGGCTTTTTCAAGGCTTGGCTCCAAAGTGACTATGGTAATCCGAGGCCCCCGCCTGATGTGGCGGGAAGATCCAGATGCCTCCATAGTCCTCCAGAGCGCGCTTGAAAAAGACGGCGTTGCAATCCTCAAGGAACAGAAGCCCACAGCGTTTGAAAAACAGGACGGCTTTGTTGTGGTGACCACCAGCAATAATGATATTATAGAGGCTGAAAAAGTGCTTCTGGCAGCAGGGCGGGTTATGGATTTTGAAAAGATGTGCCTGGAAAACGCAGGGGTGAAATACACTAAAAAAGGAATAACCGTCAATAAAAGACTTCAGACTTCAAGCGGAAATATTTATGCCTGCGGAGACTGCAACGGACATGCTCCGTTTTCCCATGCTGCCATGCATCAGGGAATGATCGCATTAATGAATTCCATGAGCAAGTGGCCTGTTAAATTTAATTTCAAAAACTATGTCATTCCGTGGACAGTTTTTACTGAGCCGCAATTTTCGCGCGTCGGGATGAAGGAGTCCGAGCTGAAGAAAAAAGGGATCAAATATGAAGTCATCACCGCAAAGTATGAAGATTACGGCGCGGCTATTTCGGAAAACGTTGATGTCGGTTTTGTCAGAGCGCTTACAAGCCTCACCGGGAAAATTTATGGGGTCACCATCATCGGAGAAGGTTCCGGGGAAATGATAAATGAATGGGCGTTGGCAATTCAGAAGAAAATGCGCCTTTTTGACATTATGATGCTTCAGCATTCTTTTCCCACCATGGGGTTTCTCACAAAGCGCAGTTCGGAAATGTGGATGATGAACAGAATGAAGCCTGGCGCAATGAAAAAGCTTTGCAGGTTTATGTTTAGGATGTAATGTGAAAAATAACAAAATCAGAACCAAATTAAGGATAGAGAATGGATACTGTTTTGAAAGAGAATATTTACTGGGTAGGCTATGTGGACTGGGATGTCAGGGATTTTCACGGTTATAAGACCGACAGAGGCAGCTCGTACAACGCTTATCTTATTAAGGACGAAAAAATAGCGATTATTGACTCGGTTAAGGCTCCTTACGCCAAGAGTTATCTTGCCAATATTCAAAACCATGCGCCTTTGGACAAAGTCGATTATGTTGTCTGCAACCATGCGGAGCCCGATCATTCAGGATCATTGCCGACTCTGATGAAAGAGTGCGTCAACGCGGAGCTTGTCTGCAACGCCAAGTGTCAGAAAACCTTGTCGATGCACTACGACACTTCCAATTGGAAATTTAAAGTCATTGACGAGTCAACAGAGCTTTCACTTGGCAAGCGGACTCTGAAATTTATCAATACGCCGATGGCTCATTGGCCGGAGTCAATGTTTACCTACGTCCCGCAAGAAAAGCTTCTTTTCTCAATGGACGCGTTCGGACAGCACTACGCCTCATCGGAAAGATTTGACGACTTGGTTCCCATGGATGAAGTCATGTTTGAGGCAAAAACTTATTACGCCAATATAATCATGCTCTATGGAGCTCAGGTTGAAAAAGTTTTGGCCAAGGCTTCCGGCATTGATATAGAGATGATAGCTCCGAGTCATGGAGTCATCTGGAGAAAACATATCGCTGATATTGTCGAGGCATACAAGGAGTGGATGGTCTGCAAGGCAAAACCCAAAGTCATTATCTTTTATGACACAATGTGGAGAAGCACTGCATTGATGGCGGACGCGATTTATGAGGGAGTCAAAAAGTCTGGCGTTTCTGTTAAAAAATATGATCTCAAAAGCACAAATATAACTGTCATAGCTCGCGAGGCGCTAGACTCGGCGGCAATTGCGGTGGGCTCGCCCACCCTGAACAAAAGCCTCATGCCAAAAGTGGCGGAAGCTTTGACTTACTTGAAGGGGCTTGCCCCGAAAGGCAAGACTGCCGTCGCTTTCGGTTCTTACGGTTGGGCAAAAAAAGGCGGACAGGATGACGTTTTGGAATACCTGAAAGCCATGGATTGTGAGATTCTGGAGCCAGAACTTATACAATGTCAGTTTGTTCCGACAGATGAAGTGTTGGAGGAATGTCGCAAAACAGGAGAACTGCTTGCTAAAAAAGCTCTTGAAGCCAAGTAAATAACTAAAAAGAAGGAGGGGCAAGATGGAAAAGAACGTATTGCTGATTTTGGTGGACAAAAGAAAAGACGCCGCTGTAAACGTGCAGAAAACTCTCACTGGCTGGGGCTGTTTGATCAAAACAAGACTGGGTCTTCATGACGGAGTGCTTGACAACTGCTCAGAGCATGGGCTGATCTTTTGCGAAATGGTCGGAGACAAAGACAAAATAAAAGAATTGCAACGCAAACTCAATTTGCTGAAAGGCGTTAAGGCTGAACTTGTGAGCATGTCGCTTGATGAAGATTGAGTTTGACCGAGGCAGGCTCGAAAGAATATATGAGAAATATAACAGGCGGTACTTGGTTCACCCGGACCCGCTTGAATTTCTCTATGATTATCCAAGGCTGGAAGACCGGGAGATTGTCGCGCTGATCGCATCCTCTCTGGCTTATGGACGGGTGGCGCAGATACTGAAAAGCGTAAAATCCGTTCTTGATGAAATGCGGCCCAATCCGCTTGATTTTATAAAAGAGAACTCAAAAGAAGATTTTCAGAGGATATTCAAGGGGTTCAAGCACCGTTTCACAACAGGCGAGGACATCGCCTGCCTGATGGCTGGAGTGCAGGGGGCGCTGGAGTCATTCGGCTCTTTGGAAAATTGTTTTAAGCATTTTTACAGGGAACATCATGAAGATGTAGTTCCGTCTATATGCGGATTTGTTGATTTTTTGCGCAGTGATTTTGAAAAAGGGCAAACCTATCTTTTGCCGCATCCGGAAAAAGGCAGCGCCTGCAAGCGCCTTATGTTGTTTTTGAGATGGATGATAAGGCGGGATGAGGTCGACCCAGGCGGCTGGAGCGATGTCCCGGCATCGTTGCTTATCGTGCCTCTGGACACTCACATGCACAAGATTTCTTTGAAATTTGCTTTGACAAAGCGCAAGCAGGCTGATTTGAAAACAGCCATTGAAATAACTGACGCGTTCAGGCGGATCGCGCCGGATGATCCGGTCAAGTATGATTTTTCCCTGACACGCTTCGGCATAAGAGATGATATGGGAGACATTGAACGCGCATGACTGAGAAATTGAAAATTTTATTTCTTTGCACCGGGAATTCCTGCCGGAGCCAAATGGCTGAAGGCTGGGCGAAAGCCCTTAAAAGCGATACGGTGGAGGCATATTCAGCCGGGATAGAAACTCATGGATTGAATCCCAACGCTGTCCGCGCAATGAGGGAGGCCGGAGTTGATATTTCCGGACACAAGTCACAGAATGTCGATGAATTTAAAGATATGGATTTTGACTATGTTATAACTGTATGCGGTAATGCAGATGAGAACTGTCCGCTTTTTCCGGGAAAGGCAAAAATTGTCCATGCAGGATTTGAAGACCCTCCGGCTCTGGCGAAACAGGCTAAAAATGAAGAGGATGCATTTAATTGTTATCGACGCGTTCGCGATGAAATACGGGCATTTGTCGAGAAAATTCCAAAAAGTTTAGACTAAAGTTTTAAAAACGCGTTGACAGAGGCAGATTGATACGATATACTGTAGTTAGTGAGTATTAACTAACATGGCGTAATAAATATGGAACTCAGCAAGCGACAACGGGAAATTATTGATAAATCAGTGGCCTTAATAGCGGACAGGGGCATTCAAAATCTGACAATAAAGAATATCTCGAATGAAATAGGAATTTCCGAACCGGCTATATACAGGCATTTCAAGAATAAATTTGAAATACTTATGACAGTTCTTGACTCGTTTGAAGGGATTGCGTCAGATGTGCTTGATTCGGAAGAGATAAAAAATTTGGGAAGCCTTGAAAAGATTGGTTTTTTCCTGCTTGACCGCTATAGGAGATGCTCGGAGAATCCGAAGTTGGCAAAGGTAATGTTTTCGGAAGAGAATTTTCAGGATGATGAGAGGTTGGCTCAAAAAGTATTGGGCATTATGCATAAACACAAAGCTCAAATGGATGAGATTATTGGCGAGGGGCAAAAGAACGGTGAGATTCGCGAAGACATTGATTCAACTTCATTGTTCAGGATAATTTTCGGGCCAATGCGGCTGCTTGTAAAGCAATGGGGCTTGAGCGGATTCCGATTTGATCTCGTTGAAGAAGGACAAAAGCTTTGGGACGCTGAAAAGAAAATGCTAAAAAAAGGGACTGAAAAATGAAAAGAAAAATCATTCAGATCGATGAAGGGAAATGCAACGGATGCGGCAAATGCATTCCCAATTGCCCGGAAGGCGCGTTGCAGATCATCGACGGCAAGGCTCGCCTGATCAGTGATCTTTTTTGCGACGGGCTTGGCGCCTGCATCGGCGAATGCCCGCTGGGCGCAATAGAAACAGTCGAGCGTGAAGCCGAGCCTTATGATGAAAAAACTGTAATGCTCAAAAACATTATGCCCAAAGGCGCAAACACAGTCAAGGCGCATTTGAAGCATTTGAAAGATCACAATGAAAGCAAGCTTTTCCAGATTGCGATTGACACTTTAAAGGCCAATAATATCGAGCCGCCAGACTTGTGCGAGCAGTCAGGCAAACTGCCCTGCGGCTGCCCTGGGACTTTTGCTAAAAAAATTGACCGTCCCCCAGACACTCAATCCAAACCGGCAACTGGAGCTGTGGCTTCTGAATTGCGTCAATGGCCTATTCAACTGCATCTGATAAATCCAATGGCTGCTTATTTTGACAATGCTGATCTTTTGATCTCGGCTGATTGTGCGCCTTATGCTTTCGGCGACTTTCAGCGGCATTTTCTGAAAGGCAAAATGGTCATCACATTCTGTCCGAAGCTTGATAATTCAATGGATGTTTATCTCGAGAAATTGACTGAACTGTTCAAGCAGAAGCAAATCAACTCAGTCACTATTGTAAGAATGGAAGTTCCTTGCTGCGGCGGGACCGAAATAGTTGTCCGCAAGGCTCTGGAGGCGGCAGGAAAAGAACTGGATTTCACGGTAAATGTCATCTCGATCAACGGTGAAATAATAGACAGTAAATAAAATAATCCAATTAAACAATAAGGAGAATTGTTATGGAAGTTACAAATCATTTAGAAAAAGGTCTTATGAAAAATCCGCATGGGATAAAGGCGTCCAAGCTTTATGATTCTGAATTTGCGGAAATTATTCATATTCAGCTCGAGCCGGGAGATATTCTAGTAAGGCACATAACGCCAGTTGATGTTGTGTTCTATGTCTTGGAAGGCGACGCAACGATTGAGATCGGAGATGAAACGGAAATTGTTTCGGCTGACAATATAGTAAACAGCCCCAAAGGAATTCCGCATCGTATAGGCAATCAGTCTGATTCTGTTTTGCGGGTTATGGTAATAAAGCTGCCTAAGCCGACCGAACCTACTGTAATGGTGAAATAAAAGATAGAACAGGCAAAAAATATAATAAATAAACCCAATAAAATGAGGAGGGGCTTTAAAATGAGTATGTTCTGCTATCAATGTCAGGAAACGTGCAAAGGAACAGGTTGCACTGTCGCTGGAATGTGCGGCAAAAAAGAAGAAACCGCAAATCTTCAGGATCTTTTGGTCTACACCCTGAAAGGTCTGGGGGCCGCTGCTGAAGCAGCCGGAATCGCAGAGGACAAAAAAATTGGGATCTTTATCGCGAAATCTCTTTTTATAACAATTACAAACAGCAATTTTGACAATGACAGAATTGCCGGGCAGATAAGGGAATCTTTGAAGCTGAGAGATTCCATTAAGGAAAAATACGCAGATAAAATGCCTGCGGATGCCCATGATTGCTTAACATGGTTCTCTAATGATCCGGCGGAGTTCGCGGCAAAAGCAAAGGAGGTCGGAGTCCTTTCAACAGCTAATGAGGATGTGCGTTCACTGCGCGAACTTCTGATATACGGACTTAAAGGCATTTCTGCTTATGCCAAGCATGCGGCCGTTCTCGGCAAGGAAGATTCGTCTATTTACAAATGCCTGGTTGAAAGTTTAGCCTCGACAACAAAGGATTTGTCTGTTGACGAAATGGTGGGGCTGGTTCTCGCGGCTGGAAGCACAGGTGTGGCCACAATGGCTACGCTTGACGCCGCAAACACAGACGCTTACGGAAACCCGGAAATAACCAAAGTCAACATCGGCGTGGGCTCAAAGCCTGGCATCCTGATCTCCGGGCATGATCTCAAAGACATGGAGGAACTCCTGAAGCAGACCGAAGGCTCCGGCGTGGATGTTTACACTCACAGCGAAATGCTTCCGGCGCATTACTATCCGGCATTCAAAAAGTATGCCCACTTTGTAGGCAATTACGGAAATGCCTGGTGGAAGCAGAAAGAGGAATTCGAATCCTTCAACGGCCCCATCCTTATGACCACGAACTGTATCGTTCCAGTGAAGGATTCCTATAAAAACAGAATATTCACCACTGGCATGGCTGGCTATCCAGGAGTCGAGCATATTCCTGACCGTCCCGAAGGAGGGGCTAAGGATTTTTCGAAAATAATTGAACTGGCAAAGACTTGCAAGCCGCCTGTCGAAATTGAAACTGGTGAAATAGTTGGCGGCTTCGCGCATCATCAGGTTCTTGCCCTGGCCGACAAAGTGGTTGAAGCAGTCAAAAGCGGAGCTATCAAACGCTTTGTTGTAATGGCGGGGTGCGATGGCCGCCACAGTGACAGAGACTATTTCACTGAAGTTGCGAAGGAACTTCCGAAGGACACGATTATTCTTACAGCCGGGTGCGCTAAATACCGTTACAACAAGCTTGATCTCGGAGACATCGGCGGCATCCCCAGAGTCCTTGACGCAGGCCAGTGCAACGATAGCTATTCTCTGGCAGTTATAGCCATGAAGCTGAAAGAGGTCTTCGAGCTTGAGGACATCAATGACCTGCCTCTGTCATTTGATATTGGCTGGTACGAGCAAAAGGCTGTGATTGTTCTTCTCGCATTGTTGAGCCTCGGATTCAAAGGCATTCGCCTCGGCCCGACGCTTCCGGCGTTCCTTTCTCCGAATGTTGCCAAAGTGCTTGTAGAAAACTTTGACATTAAAGTAACTGGAGAGGTCAAAGCTGACGTGGAAGCAATGATGGCTGGAAAGTAATGTGCCAACAAATTCACGATAACTGAATCCGCAGCGATGCGGAATAGCGCGTGAGAGATTGAGATAGATGGAGGGCGCAAGCCCTCCTGATTCTACTCTTCGCTTTTATTTGGAGATTCGAATATTTCAGGCTTGGACTTACCTCTCAGGAGGGAAGCAGGGTCTTCGTCAATGCCATCAGCCAATTGCGAGATGATGTTCATTGTGTTGTCAAACTTGTCAAGCGTGTAAAGCAGCCGGGCTTTCAGTGAGCTCAATTCGGCTGTTATGTTTGATCTTGATTTGTCTGTCTTGTTTACCAGATGGTCTATTGATTTTAGAACATTCATCAGATCTTTGTAAATGTTGCCTAATTTGATGCCGTCAAAATGCTTGGTGAATTTGTCAATTTGAGTCGCTGTTCTGTTTATTTTGCTTATTATTTCGTCGAGTTTCGGGTCGTTTAGCTTTGAGTCCAGAGAGTCAAGCGTGCGACGCACTTGGCCGGAAAGTTTGACAAAATTTACCTTAGAGAGTTCTTCTGCGGTTTTGCTTAAATTTTCTATGACTGCTGTGACATGCGAAGGTCTTGCCGGAATGTAGAGTATGCCTTCCGGGGGAGTAATTGTCAGTTTCCAGATGGGTGCGGGGTCTGTCAATTTG
>CAZYVR010000064.1:0-20812 GCA_964651145.1 uncultured Victivallales bacterium
AAAAATAAGACAGATGGTTGCTGAAGGCGAGTTTGGAGCCGTGAATTATCTTGAGGGCGCCTATGATTATGGACGCCTCTGGAAATTGACGGAGGGATGGCGGGGAACTCTGGATTTTTATTCGGTGACATATGGCGGCGGCGTGCATATAATTGATCTTCTTATGTGGATTGGCGGGAATCTGGTGGAAGAGGTGTTTGCCTACGGAAACAATATTGCCAGCAGGGGCACGCAGTTCAAATACAATGACATTGTGATGGCCGCGTTGAAGTTCAGGAACGGAGCCTCGGGCAGGATGACATGCAACTTCTCATGCGTGATGCCTCATTTTCACGAAGTGAATATTTTTGGGACCAAAGGAACTTTTTTAAATAGAGCCGACGACGGCTTGTTTTACCGTTCTCGAGATACTGAAGTCGAGCCGGAAAGAATAAAAGAATCCTACCGCGAAAAGCACAAAAGCGATTTAATCTTCAGTTTTGTCGAATCCATCCTTGGAAAAGGAGACGCGGCGGTTTCCGCTGAAGACGTTTTCAATTCAATGGCTGTGTGTTTTGCGATAGAAAAGTCCATGAACTCAGGTCAACCGGAAAAAGTAAACTATTTTGGGGAATAATATGGAGATGCTGAAAGAAGACCATTGGCTTGGCGATTTTTTGGGAAAGAAAGCCTACGCGCTCAACGTCACTGAAAATATGGCCTCCCATGCTGACGAACTGAAAGACATCTTCTCTGGAAAAGTTTTTGTCTATACAAAAATAAACTCCGTTGACTTAAAATCCTCGTCTTTTTTGGAGTCTTTGGGATTCAGGCTGGTCGACACCAATGTGAGCTTTGAAAGGCAAATTTCAAGAGGCTCTAACAAAAAAACGGAAAGCTCCCCATTTGTCCGCGCTGCCGAACCTGCCGACAAAGAGCTTGTAATGCAGCTTGCGGGCCGCAATTTTATTTACTCAAGATTTCATCTTGACCCAAGTTTCCCTGATGTTATAGCCAACACAATAAAAGCCGAGTGGGCAGCCAATTATTTTAAAGGGAAAAGAGGCGATGAACTGCTGGTGGCGCAATTTGACGATAAAATCGCCGGATTTGTTCAACTTCTTTACAGAGAAAAAACGGCGGTCATCGATTTGATCGCATCTGATTCGGCATTCAGGAGGCGAGGCGTGTCTTCAGCTCTGATAGACGCCATAAGTGAATTCAACAAGGACGTTGAAAAAATTGAAGTCGGCACACAGGTGGCAAATATACCATCAATGCGTTTGTACGAAAAAAATGGATTCAGAATAACAGGATCAACATATGTTTTTCATTACCATGGATAAGGAACAATGAAGATAAAAGACTTTGACACAGACAAAAAAGTTCTTATAATTGCTGAGATCGGCAACAATCATGAAGGAAGTTTTGAAACTGCTTTGAAAATGATAGAGGCCGCTTCCGACGCTGGAGCCGACGCCGTGAAATTTCAGACAATCCGACCCGAATTGCTGGTGAACATATCCAACAAGGAGCGCTTTGAAAAACTGAAGTCCTTTGAGTTTTCTTATGGACAGTTTGAAAAATTGGCAGAGTTGGCCCACAAAAAACAAATCATGTTTATGTCAACTCCATTTGATCTGGAAAGCGCAAAATTTCTTGGCTCCATCGCGGACGCCATAAAAATAGCTTCTTCTGACAATACCTTTTATCCGCTTATATCCGCAGTTATTGAAACAGGCAAGCCTGTGATCGCCTCCACAGGACTCGCATCTTTTGAAGAGTTGGAAAAAATGCGCCGCATGTTCGCTCAGGATTTCGCGCTGCTCCATTGTGTTTCTGCCTATCCTGTTCCAGAAGAAGAAATTAATCTTTCTTTTATCGGCAAGCTCAAAGAGCTCTTTTATTGTGAGGTCGGTTATTCTGATCATTCTCTCGGCATAGAAGCGGCCGTTCTTTCCGTGGCGGCCGGAGCCAGAATAGTTGAGAAGCATTTTACTCTTGACAAAAACTTTTCAGATTTCCGCGACCATCAGTTGTCCGCCGACCCTGAGGATATGGCCGAAATGGCAAAAAGAATCAGGGCAGCCGAGAAAATGCTGGGAAACGGCTCCGACATATGCGAATGCGAAAAAGCAAACATAGAGCCTTTGCGCCGCTCCATAGTGGCGGCCCGTGATCTTCCGGAAGGGCATATTGTAACAGAGGAAGATATCATCTGGACAAGGCCCGGCGGAGGGCTTGCCCCCGGCGAGGAAGATAAAGTGATCGGCCAAAAATTGATAAAGCCAAAAAAATCGCACGAAAATTTAAATCTTGGAGATGTTGAATAATTTATGTGTGGAATAGCAGGATACATAGGGAAAACGGAGCAGGATAGGGCGCGAATCAACGCAACTCTTGAAAAAATGCGGAATCGCGGTCCGGATAATCGTGATTGTCAGGTCTTCAAATTTCAGAAAACTCACATTGCATTGCTTCACAGTCGTCTTAGCATTATCGACTTGGATGAGCGTTCAAACCAGCCGTTTTCCATTGGCAATTACACCGTCATTTTTAACGGAGAAATTTATAATTATCTGGAACTAAAGGAGCGGCTGGATGACGGATTAATGACGGAATCCGACACAGAGGTGCTTCTGAGGTATTACATCAAATACGGCGAAAAGTGCGTTGATTATTTTGAGGGAATGTGGGCCTTTGCAATTTATGACGCAAATAAAGGAACGCTTTTTCTTTCACGCGACCGCTTTGGAGAAAAACCCTTTTATTTAATGGATACAGCCGACGGATTTTATTTTGGCTCTGAAATAAAATTTCTGAAAGCTTTGTCAGGCGAAAATCCCAACATCAATTACAGGCATCTCAAGCGATATTTGGTGAATGGCTACAAAAGTCTTTATAAAACAGAAGATACTTTTTACGAAGGAATAAGGCTCCTTCCTTATGCTTCGAGCATCACAGTGGACTCGAATTTGAGCAAGCGCCAGAGCCGCTATTGGAAGCCTGTCTGTGTTCCGCGAAAAATGTCTATGCAAGAAGCGGTGGAGGGGACGAGAGAGCGTTTTATCAACAGCATGAAGCTGCGCCTGCGCTCCGATGTGCCTATGGCGTTTTGTCTTTCAGGCGGAATAGACTCCAATGCGATAGTGTCCACTGCAGTGAAGAAATTTAACTACGATGTGGCCACATTTACGATAATCGACAGCGATGAGCGCTACAACGAAGAGGAAAATGTTGACGCTACAATAGCGGATCTCGGCTGCAAAAACACAAAAATCAGAATCTCGCATGAGAACACCCTGCAACGGCTTCAAAAGCTGATTGAATATCACGACATGCCTATTTCCACTATTACTTATCTGATTCATTCGATGCTTTCCGAGGAAATATCCAGCCAAGGCTACAGGGTCGTCGCGTCAGGCACAGCCGCGGATGAGCTGTTTACTGGATATTATGACCATCACAATTTTCATTTGCACGACATGCGCAATCATCCTGATTTCGGGAAATATTTGGACAACTGGAAAAACAACACCGGGAAAGTTGTTCGCAATCCGTATCTGAAAAATCCGAATATTTTTATAGAGAATCCTGAGTTTCGGGAGCATATATATCTTAACAATGACATTTTCGCAAGCTATCTGACAGAGGATTTTGAGGAGAGCTTTGAAGAGAATGACTTCGGCTGCGATTCTGTTTTGAGAAATCGAATGTTGAATGAGCTTTTTCACGAGGCTACTCCGGTAATCCTTCAGGAAGACGATTTGAACTCAATGTTTTATTCAATTGAAAACAGGAGTCCTTTTCTGGACAAATCTTTGTTTGAATTCGCATTTTCAATTCCAACAGAACACCTTATACATGACGGATGCGCCAAGCATGTTTTGCGCGAAGCCATGAATGGAATAATAAACGACAAGGTAAGGCTTGACCGTCAGAAAAGGGGCTTCAACGCCTCGCTGAACTCTCTTGTTGACTTTGAAGACCCTGAAACAAAGGATCTTTTGCTTTCCGATTCGCCTGTGTTCGATTTGATAAAGCGCGAAAAAATAGAAGAAGCCGTCAAGCAAAATCCTTTGCCAAACAGCTTTAGCAAATTTGTGTTTAATTTTATCAATATAAAAATGTTTTTAGAAATGAATAACTAATTATGAAATACTGTAAAAAATGCATTTTGCCGGATACTCGCCCTGGCTTAGTCATTGGCAATGACGGCATTTGCAATGCCTGCAAAAACAGCGGGAAAAAAGTGGAAATAGACTGGAAAGAACGTGAAAGCGCGTTTGGGAAAGTGGTTGAAAATGCAAAAAAAAGAAGCAATGGCTATGACTGCTTAATTCCTGTTAGCGGAGGGAAAGACAGCACATGGCAGGTTATAAAATGTTTGAGATATGGGCTTAATCCGCTTGCTGTAACATGGAAAACTCCGGCCAGAACTCCTGTAGGCCAGGAAAATCTGGACAATCTTGTCAACCTTGGAGTTGATCATATTGATTATCAGATAAATCCGGAAGTTGAAAAGAAATTCATGCTCAAGGCTTTAAAAAAATATGGTTCGACTGCCGTCCCTATGCACATGGCCCTTTTCAACATTCCGTTGAAGATTGCCGCAAAATTTGACATTCCGCTTGTTGTGTGGGGAGAAAATTCCGCGTTCGAATACGGATCGGAAGACGAATCCCTGACCGGGTTCAGGTTGGATTCAAAATGGCTGAAAAAATTTGGAGTCACTCACGGAACCACAGCTGAGGACTGGGTGTCTGAAGACCTTTCAAGAAAGGAGCTCACTCCATATTTCGGAGCGAGCGACAAAGAGCTGGAAGACAAAGATATAAACGCTGTCTTTCTGGGGTATTATTTTGAATGGGATGTCGAGACAAGCCTGAAAATAGCATCCGAGCATGGGTTTAAACACCGTAAAGAAGGCCCCAAGGTGGGGCTTTACGACTTTACCGACATTGACTGCGATTTTATTTCGATTCATCATTATATCAAATGGTATAAATTCGGCTTTACAAGACTGTTTGACAATCTGACGCTCGAAATCAGGCGCGGTCGCATGAGCAGAGAAAAAGCTTTGGACATTCTGAAAGAAAAAGGAAGTCAGAAGCCCGTTGACGACATTAACCATTTTTGCGCCTTTGCTGACATAAGCGAAAATGAATTTTATGAAATCATAGAAGGCTTCAGGAACCATAAAATATGGGCAAATAAAAATGGCTCATGGCACATTGAAGACTTCATAATCCAAGATTGGGATTGGACAAAATAAAAAATGCTTTTTAAAGAAAAAAATCCTCCAAGAAAATTTAAAGTGGGCGATGGCTCCATTGTGATTTCGGACTGTGGCGCAATCAAGCTTGAGCCCGACGAAATGATGACTTTTGTTACCGAAAAAGGCTCGGAATATGACATTGTCAGAAAAAGCTGGGGCTTTTACGCAACGTCTTCCTTGAACGGAAGGCTGCTTGCCTCCGGCTTGAAGGCGTATCTTGTAAAAGGAAATGACAAATATTTTGTATGGGCCGTTGAAGATGGGAAGGGAAAAGAATTCGAGGCATATCTCAACTCGGAAAAGCATAAAATTATTTGCGAGTTATACGACAGTGAATCTCTCGCCCGGCTGGATTGCGAACAGGAAAAATGCGTCTGCGGCTCATCAAACTTTGTCCTGGAGCACACATACAATAAGCCGCCGGAAGGGGAAATTCGCTTTGACTTCAGTTCGAGCGGAAAATATTTGCGCAAGCTTTTGAGATGCGCCTCGTGCGGGCATTTCATTTCAAGGCATGAAATGGATGACAGTTCACTATACGGCGGAGAATATGTTGACGCCAACTACAAAAACGCCGACGGCATGAGAAAGACCTTTGAAAAGATTATAAATCTGCCCCCAGAAAAGTCGGACAACAAGGGACGGGTTAAAGCTGTTCTTGATTTTGCCAAATTTTCTTTCAGCAATAACTTTAAGCCGTCTGTTTTGGATGTCGGATCAGGACTTTGTGTTTTTCTTTATGAGCTGAGCAAGCAAGGCTGGAATTGCCTTGCGCTCGACACTGACGAACGCCAGGCAGAGCATGCCCACAATATTGCAAAGGTGGACTCTTTTTGCGGAAGCATTGAAACTATTGAGGGCAGCACAAAATTTGATATAATCGCATTTAACCGCGTTCTTGAGCACGTGGAAAACCCAGTGAGTATGCTAAAAAGCGCAAAGCCGCATTTAAATGACAACGGCTTTATTTATGTGGAGCTTCCCGATGGCGAGTGCGCGATAGAGGAAAGCCCCAAAAGGGAAGAATTTTTTATCGACCATCCGCATGTTTTCAGCTTTGCCTCTGCTTCGGCAATGATCAGCAAAGCCGGATTTAAGATTATCAAAGCTGAAAGGCTCCGCGACCCCAGCGGGAAATATACCATCAGATTTTTTATAAAATAAAAATATGGATAAGTTAAGAAATTTGATAAGAGGCTTGGAGAAATTTTTCTAACCAAAAAGAGGAAGCTTTCTCTAGGATTTGAAATTTAAATGAAAAGGTTTAAATGAGCTTAAACGAGTTGTTCGTTATTAATTCACTTGGCGATGCCAAAGACTTTCTGAGGAAATACACTTCAGAATCTTCACGGAAAGTTCTTGCAACACATGTTGTAGCCAATGCCTTTCTCTGCCAGAATGGAATAAACTGTCAAAATGTGGGCTCTCTTGCTGGCAATAAAGCATTGCGCAAGGCATATGAATCGTTTTCGGACGTAAATGATTTTCTACTTCAAATGGACAACTCTCTTTCTGCTGGAATTGCTGAAATCTTTAGGATTGATAAAATTGACTTTTTTTATACTCTATACAGATATCTGTTAAAGTATATTGTCAGCAGGTACATTGTCTTCGAAAATGTTTTAAGCAAATTTGTCAAAGAAAATGGGATTGAAAAAATATTTCTTTACGAAGACTCCTCTTTCATGTTAATAGCCGCAATTGACCCGATTAAGATATTTAAAGAAAGGGCGCAATCCGTCTTTGGCAATAAATTAGAAATTTGTGCCTTAAAAAGTGATTTTCCGGATATTGAGAAAATAAGTTTGTTAAAAAAAGCTTTTCGTTTAATGAATTCGCCTCACCGTATACCGAGGTATTTCAAGAGGAAACTTTACGAGTCATTGCCA
The DNA here is from genome assembly GCA_964651145.1 of uncultured Victivallales bacterium. GTDB lineage: Bacteria > Verrucomicrobiota > Lentisphaeria > Victivallales > GWF2-45-14 > CAZYVR01. The sequence continues at coordinate 7,147 of CAZYVR010000064.1, forward strand.
TTTAAAATAGAAGACTCTAAAAAAACAATTCTCTTTGGCTTTCCTCTTTATGATATGGAAATTATAGCCCATGACCCGGAACTCAGGAAAAAATATAATATTATTATGTGGTCTGAAGCTGAATCTCCTAAATTTTTCGGAATAAAATCAGAAATAACTTTGGAGGAAGAGCGCGCTCTTGCAATGCTATTTGAGGAAAATTTGAAAGAAGAAAACCCTATATGCGATGAAATGTCTTTTCTTTCGGTTTTTAAAAGATACTTGTTCGAGAATTTTAAGCTTAATGCTAAAAGTCTGTTGCTTCCATTAAAATGGTTGAATGAATATTTAAATGAGTATACGCTGGACTTATATCTATGGGGAAATTCCCCCTCAAAAGGGAGTAAAAGTTTGATTTGCGAGTATATTCGCTCACATAAAATAAAAACATTAGGGGCTGCTCACGGCGGAAATTTTATAATTCAAGATTGTTTTTTAGATCATTATCGTTCTGACTTTTCCAGATGCGACGGCTTTATCACCTATGGATCCGATGAAGATGATTTTAATGATTTGTACCCGGGCGAGAAGCTTCCGTGCAAAATAATCCCTTGCGGATCTTTAAAAGAGTTAAAATTAAAGTCGAAAAAGCGCAAGTCTAATAATAAAATTGATATTCTTTTTCCGATAGCAAGCGCTATCCCATTTTTTCATGGGATAAGAATTAACGCTCAGATGTTATATGATTGGCAAGTTAACATTCTTGAAGCATTAAATTCATTTTCAGGGATGAATATTGTGGTCAAGCCGCCTCCTGATTTTAATATTTCGTGTTTCCCTTCTTTGATGAATATGGAACGGTTCGACAATTTGAAGCTGGTGGATATAAAATTAGATGATTTTTTTATAAAATATGATGTTTCTCTTGTTGTTACTGAATTCATGTCTTCGCCCTTGTATGAGTCTTTAGGCCGAGATGTGGATATTATTGCCATAAATGAGCCCGTTTTTCCTATCAAAGGCAAGCCTCTGGAGCTTCTCAGGAAAAGAGCTTATTTTTTTGATAAAATAGAAGACCTTATTAATGCGCTTGTTAAATATGAGAAAGGCCATTTGCCTAAGTTGAGAAACAATGAATTTTACGAAAAATATATTTATCGAAAAGATGCCCGGGAGAGGGTGTTGCATGCTATAGAAAGCTGTTTGTTGGACAAATAGGGTTCGGACGCAAAAGAGTTTTAAAGATTATAAATTACGGTTTATCAAATTGAAGAAAAGAAAAGAAGCTTCACTGCATAAAAGGTATGGAGCAAAATTAATATCCCATATCATTATAGGCGCTATTGGCATAATAATTCAAGCCATAATACCAAGAGCTTTGGGGCCAGCTCAGTATGGGACTCTTTCTTTTCTTACTGCAACATTTAACAGAGTTACAGCCTTTCTGGAGTTGGGTTCGTCCTCGTGTTTTTACACAAAACTCTCGCAACGCCCAAAAGAATTTGGCCTTATTTTATTTTACGCTTATTTTGCGGTGGTTATCACTGTGTTGTTTGGAGTTTTTTTAATAATTGTTTCCATCACTGGCGCATATTCTTTGATATGGCCGAACCAAGCTCCTTTCTTTCTTTATTTGGCTGGCGGATTGGCCATATTGTTATGGGGCAAAAAAATTCTTCAAAGCATCTTGGACGCATATGCGCTTACTGTGGCCTCGGAAATAGTTCAAGTTTTTCAAAGCGTAATTATTTTGGGAATTGTCGTAGGCCTTTTTCTTTTAGATAAACTGACCTTGACTCAAGTCTTTGTTTACAATTATATTGTGACAGTTATTTTGGGATTTGCTTTTGTGTTGATTGCTATTAAAAGCGGTCGCTGGAAAAATGCGCATTGGAAGTTAAAGGCAAGCAGAGCTCGTAAATATTTTTGGGAATTTTACCATTACGCGCATCCACTGTTCATGTATTCATTGGTATGCTTGTTGCTCGGTTTTCTGGACATCTGGATGTTGCAGTATTTTGCGGGGAATGTACAACAGGGATTCTTTGGGCTTACAGTTAAAATAGGCACAATATGTTTTGTTTTTACATCGGCCATGACCCCGTTGATAACAAGGGAATTTTCAATAGCCCATCATAAGAATGACATGAGCAAGCTAAGAGACACTTTTCATCGGTATGTGCCAATATTCTTTGCGTTGGCGTCATTTATCGCTTGTTTTGTGGCTGTCCAGTCAAAAGAGGTTGTTTTGCTTTTTGGAGGTGAAAATTATTCTCATGCGATCTGGCCAATGACCATTATGGCTTTTTATCCGATATATCAGACTTTCTGTCAATTGACAGGTTCGATTTATTTTGCGACGGGCAAGACAAAAGCTTATAGAAACATAGGAATATCTGCTTCGCTGATAGGGTTGCCAATCACATATGTTCTTTTGTCTCCCTGTTTCTTTAACTTAGGCGCTTTTGGATTGGCGTTTAAAACATTGATAACCGCGATCATAGCTGGCAATATGATGGTTTTTTTCACTAGAAAATTATTGAATGTAAAACTGGCAAAATTTATTTTTCAGCAAATAGCCACGCTTGGTGTTTTAATACTGCTTGCCTGGTTGTCAAGCTGGTCTTCGCGGCTTTGCTTCACAGATTCAACATTGCCATTTTTATTGTTTGTCATCAGCGGAATAGTTTACATGGGCTTTGTCATGCTGGTATGTCTTTTTGCGCCAGGATTGCTTGGAATAAGAAAAGAAGATGTGCGTTCTTTTATATCGCTTGTATATTCCCGGCTGAACGCTTTAAAATCTTGAATTTATACAAATATTATTGATGTTTAAAGGCATCTCAAAAAATTTGAAAGACAAATTATAAACGGGGAAATAATGGTGAATAGAACAAACAAGACAGTGGCAATCATATTTGCCGGCGAGGAAGAGACAGAATTTAACCGCTGCAGCTTTCCCATTTTTGGGCGGCCTGTCTTTTCTTACACAGCTCTTGCTGCGTTAAACGCGAAGCGCGTGGATCATTGCTTTATTTCGACTGGATCTGAGAGAATAATCCAAGAGGCCAAAGCCCTGGAGGGGTTGATCCCGCTGAGAAGAAATTCTGAATGCGACTCGCTGATGGAAGAAATAAGTCATTCTCTGAAAAAAGTCATTGACAGTCTGGGAGGAGTCCCTTTCAGTGTAGTTTTATTGCTAGGCAATTCGCCGTGCATTTTGAGCGAAGCTATTGACAATGCTCTTGAGACGCTTGAAATGAATCCGGATCTGGACTCGGTGGTCACGGTCGGGAAAAGACGCGAATTCAATCCTGCCTTGTCTTTCAAGCTCGGCGAAAAAGGCTTGGCAAAGCCTTTTAGGCAGGACAGGGAGCTTCTTGATTTTGAATACTTTTCAGACAACAGGCTTTCCGTCGTTAAAACCGAAACCCTTCTTAAGCTTGAGCCGCCATATTCGGATGATTGCTCTTATTCGAGAATATACGGGGAAAGCATCCATCCATTTTTCCAGGAAAACGGAGTTTCTGACATTGACTATCCGTGGCAGATCCCATTGGTCGAACGCTGGCTGAAAAACAAGGGCTTTAACGAGAATGAAACGCCTTATGGAGAGCTGCATCAGAAAAAATCTGGTTTTGTCTTTGTTCAGGAGCCGCTTCGCGACAAGGCTGAGAAGACTTTAAAAGTGTTTATTTCCACTGTCCCGTTTGGCGAAATAGATCCCTATCCTGTAAATATTCTGAAGAATGAGCCCAAATGCGAATACATCATTAATCCCATCGGCAGAAAGCTGAAAGAGCATGAGCTGGCTGAAATTCTGCCGGATTATGACATTATCATTGCGGGCACAGAACCCATAACGGAACACGTGCTGAAAAAGGCCAAAAAATTGAAGCTGATCAGCCGCGTGGGAATAGGCCTTGACAGTGTGGATTTGCTGGCGGCCAGGGAATTGGGAATAAATGTGTCTTACACTCCTGACGCTCCGGCTCCGGCCGTGGCGGAGTTGACAATAGGACACATGCTTAGCATATGCCGTTATTTGCCTCTTGTGGACAGAAAGCTGCGCGACGGAATATGGCAGAGAATAATGGGCGGCAGGCTTGCCAACAAGACAATAGGCATCATAGGAACCGGACGGGTGGGCTCAAGGGTGTTGAGGCATCTGCAAGGCTTTGGCCCCCAAAAAATATTGGTCAATGACATTGCCCCCGACTATAATCTCTATGAGCTTTATCATGCGGAATTTGCTTCCAAGGAAGAAATATACAAAAACGCCGACATTGTGACCTTGCATGTGCCTCTTACTCCGAGCACCACAAAACTTGTGTCAGAAAAAGAGCTTTTGATGATGAAACCCGAAGCCGCGCTAATAAATACGGCCCGCGGCGGAATGGTCGACGAGCAGGCTCTTTATCATGCGTTGAAAGACAAGCGAATCGCCGCGGCTGCGGTGGATGTTTTTGAGAACGAGCCTTACGGTGGAGAGCTTGCCACCTTGGATAATTGCTTCATGACATGTCACATGGGCTCCTGCACAACGGATTGCCGTTTTGCCATGGAAAAGTTGGCAACTGAAGAAGCCGTCCGCTATATTACAGGCAAAGAGCTTGAGCTTTCAGTTCCCGATTACGAGTATGAATTAAAAAATAAAAATTGAGGTCAATGAATGATTGCTGCATTATTGCTGGGACGCAAAGGAAGCGTTGGGTTTCCTGGAAAAAACACTTATCCCGTGCTTGGGAGGCCTTTGGCCTGGTATCCAATGAACGCGGCTTATAACGCCAAGTCTGTCGACAAGGTGTATCTTTCAACGGACGATGAAAAACTTATGGAGCTTGCGCGTGAAAATAACGTGGAAGTAATTGAGCGCCCCGCGTATCTCTGCACAAAAGAGGCCCTTGGCGAGGACGCGTATGTTCACGGCTACGAAGAGATTTGCAGAAGAAACGGAGAAAAGCCGGAGTTGATGATTTTGCTTTTCTGCAACGCCGCCACATTGCTTCCGGAAACTATCGACGAGGGCGTAAAGGCGCTTCGCGAAAACTCCGAATACGATTCCGCCGTCACAGTCTCAAGATACAACATGTGGAGCCCTTTGCGGGCAAGGCGCGTTGGCGACGACGGACTGCTTCATCCTTTTGTGCCATTTGAAGCGTTTGAGTCCGACACCTTGAATTGCGACCGCGACAGCCAGGGTGACGCCTGGTTTGCGGACGTGGCAATAAGCGTGGTGCGGCCATACAACCTCGAACATTTGGATGAGGGGATTTTGCCGCAGAAATGGATGGGGCAGAAGATATATCCGCTCAAGCAGGAAGGCGGCTGCGACGTGGATTACGAGTGGCAAATGCCCGGCGTTGAATGGTGGCTGAAAAAACACGGTGGTTTTTAAAAAATGAGCAATTCTGTTTGTAAAATAACATTTGCATAAGCGTATTGCGCACTGTGCTGCAAAATAATCAGGAAGATATAATTAGCATGTCAGATATTAAAATTATCGCATCGTTGGGGCCGGCGACAAACAACAAAGCAATTCTGAAAATGATGAAAGACAGAAATGTTGGATTTGTCAGGGTCAATATGTCTCATTCCAGCATCCAGGATTTGAACTATTATATTATGCTTGCGCAAAATGCCGGTTTGCCTTTTATTATTGACACAGAAGGCTCTCAAGTTAGAACTGGCCCAATGGAAAGCAGCTCGATATATTACAAGGAAAACCATCTTGTCCACATTCACAAAAAACTGATTGTAGGTTCAGAAAGCGATGTGTCGCTCAATCCTGGAGAAATTATTGATCAACTGTGTCCTGGCGATCTGCTTAAGCTTGACTTTAATACTTTAATGTTCAGGGTATCCGACGTATCCACAGTGGATGACGGATATATAACATGCAGGGTGATAATAGCGGGAAGCTGCGGAGGAAACAAGGCTGTGGTAATCAATGCCGGAAGCGGCAGAAGTTTTTTCCTGCCTCCTTTGACCAAAAAAGACTATGAATCCATTGAGGTGGGGCTTCGTGAACAAATTGGACACATAGCGGTGTCATTTGTCAGGCGCGCCGATGATATACGACAAGCAAGAGAAGCCACAAAAGGAAGGATGAAAATCATTTCAAAAATAGAATGCCGCGACGCTTTGCGCAATCTTGACGAAATAATAGACGAAACTGATTATATCTTGCTTGACCGCGGAGACTTAAGCCATGAAATCCCCATAGAAAAAGTGCCATTTACGCAAAAAATTATTTTGAGCAAGGCCAACCGCAAAAACAAAGGCGTATATGTGGCTACTAATTTGCTTGAAACAATGGTGAATCATGAAAAGCCCACAAGGGCGGAAGTCAATGATGTGATCAACACTATTCTTGACGGGGCAAGCGGCCTGATTCTCTCAGCCGAAACTGCAATAGGCAAACATCCAATTGAATGCATAAATGTTTTGAATAAACTGATAACGCATGCCAATATAGCCGCCGAAGGGATTGAGTCTTTCAAACAAAGCGAAAATCAGCTTGTTGAAATACTGGAGAGAACAGATTATCTGCTGACATCGCACAGTTCGGGAACGCTCATCGACCCTCACGGAGGGACGCTCGTTGATCGCTACACAAAAACAGTGTATGATGAAAAAGAAATTGAATCCCTGAAAAAAGTTGTCATCAATGAAAAGCTGGCGATGGATGCGGAACAAATTGCCATTGGCGCATTCAGTCCGCTTGAAGGTTTCATGACGGAAAAGGAGTTGACATCCGTTCTTCACAATATGAGATTGCCTGACGGAGCAGTGTGGACAATGCCAATAATTCTCGATATTTCAGAGAATATAGCCTCCGAAATATCTGTGGGGCAAAAAATCCAGCTCACCGACGCAAACGGAACCCCAATGGCCATCATGGATGTTGAGGACAAATATAAATTTGATCGCGATGATTTTTCCAGGAATCTGTTCGGAACAACCGACCCGAATCATGCCGGAGTGAAAATGGCTGGAGAACTGCATCCTGTATTTTTAGGCGGCAAAATAGATTTATTGAGAAGAAACAGCTCTGACTACAAAGAATATGAGCTGACTCCAAAACAAACGCGAACCCTTTTTGAAGAAAAAGGCTGGGCTAGAATTGTCGGCTTTCATACTAGAAACGCAATTCACCGCAGTCATGAATTCATACAGATGGAAGCAATGAGACTTGCCAGTTGCGACGGCATGCTTGTCCATCCAGTGGTTGGCAAAAAGAAAGCTGGAGACTATGAGACCAAGTATATTATTCAAAGTTATGAGAAAATGCAGGAAAGTTTCTACCCTTCCGGAAAAGTCATACTTGGCACATTTGTCACATATTCAAGATACGCTGGCCCAAGAGAGGCTGTTTTCACTGCCCTTTGCAGGAAAAATTTTGGGTGCAGCCATTTTATTGTGGGACGAGACCATACAGGAGTTGGAAATTATTATGGACCGCATGATTCTCAAAAGATTTTTGAAACTTTGCCCGACATCGGCATTGAAATAGTTCCTTTCAACGAAGTCTTTTATTCGCCTGATTTAAACAATTATCTCCATGCGGATGCAAAACAGGAGTTTTCCGGCCAAAATTTTCGGGAAATAAGTGGCACGCAAGCGCGTGAAATGTTGAAAGAAGGAACAATGCCTCCCGACTGGTTTATGCGTCCTGAGATTTCTGAATTAGTAATTGCAGGCTTAAAGTCAGGCGACAAAGTTTTTATTGAATAGTTGCTGTTAATAAATTATGTTACAAACTGTTTTTATTTAGATAGAGGAAATAGTGAAGAGACCAAAACGAAACTTAAAATGGTGGCTTAGAGCTGTATATCTTGGCTTAAAGCATCCCGGATTGGTTTTTATAAAAATTCATTACGCAATAGCGAGATCAGTCTCTGACTTTCTTGCAAGATTGAATTATTATGACTATCCGCATAAAGTGATTTTCCTTGCCGGGATGCCAATGAGCGGAACTACCTGGGTCAAAGGGCTTGTCGCGCAAATGCCGGGATATCACTCGCGACCGTCAAAAACGCCCTATGAAATAGGGTATAGGCAAGACATTTCCGCTGAAACCTTTAGAAATGTGCCTAAGCATGCTTATACGCTGTTCAAAACACATATGAACCCAAAACCTGAAAACTTAAAAATTCTCTCAGATAATGGCGTTGACAAAGTGGTTATAACATACAGAGATTTAAGAGACGTTGTTGTTTCCAGATATTACCGTCTGGTGGATTCTCCAAAGCCGGACAATGCCCCTGACAAGGTTGATTATTTAAAGCTGAGCAAGGAAGAAGCCATCAATGATTCAATAGAAAAAGTTGGGACGCATTATGTTCCTTGGATAAAGGACTGGAAAAAGCTTGCGGATGAAAATCCGGAGAAATATATGCTGGTAAAGTATGAGGAAATGAAAAAGGACACCAAGAGAATATTCAAAGAAATTCTTGCTTTTTACAACATTAAGCTTGAAGAGCAAAAGATCGAGGCATTTTTGGAAAATGCAAAGGGTAAAAAAAGTTTCAAGAAAAACAATGAGGCCTCTATGATACTTCCTTTTGGCATTTCGTCAAATTTTAGATCCGGCAAATCGGGGCATTGGAAAGAAGAACTGACCGGCCCGCAAATTGAGAAATGCAAAGAGTATATGGGGGGAATCCTGATAGAGCTGGGGTATGAGGAAAACTTGAACTGGGAACTTTAAAGAGATATTTATTTAATGGTTGTTAAAAATAAAAAAGCCGTCTATGAAAAACATCATAGCTTCGATAATTTTTATTCGAAGCAGAGCTCCGATATATGCGTAATCCAAAAACGAAGGGCTGTTAGAATTCTGGAGTCATGCGTTTGCGAAAACAAATATCGCGGAGAAATATTGGCAAAGGTCTTAAGCGAACTTAAAGAAAACGAAAAAAAATTCAAAATAACAAGCTTTATAGCTGAAGAAATGGCATTGATAGAAGACGCTGAATTGCTTGAATACTTGTTTCACCGTTACAGGTATGACGTTTTTCCACAAGAAAAAACAACAGACAAATATCCGCCTTGCATTCAGATTGAGCCGGTCTCTTTTTGCAACTATAAATGTTCATTTTGTTTCCAGAACAATGAATATTTTTCTTCCGCAGAGGGGAAGGGAGTGATGCCTTTGGCGCTGTTTAAAGACATTGTGGATCAAATTGATGGCAATGTCAAGATTGTCAACATGGCTTCTCGCGGCGAACCGCTCATATGCAAAGAAATAGACAAGATGCTTGAATATTGCTCGGGCAAATTTCTCAGCCTGAAGCTTAACACCAACGCCTCCCTTTTAGATGAAAAAAAATCTCACGCAATATTGTCGGGCGGTGTAAATACGATTGCATTCTCAATTGATTCAGCGGACAAGTCGGGTTATGAAAAGCTTCGCAAGGGCGGGAATTTTGAAAAAGTGTTCGGCAACATCAGAAAATTTCATGAGATACATGAAAGGCATTATCCAGACAAAAAGATAATAGTCAGAATATCAGGCGTCAAAGTGGACGACTCTCAGAAAATGGCCGACATGGTTAAGGTTTGGGGGGAATTTGTTGATCAGATTTCCTTCGTGAAATACAATCCCTGGGAAAATGTTTACGAGTCTGAGAAAAACAATCATGTCAATCCATGTTCTGACTTGTGGCGCAGATGTTTTGTATGGCATAATGGCGTAGTCAATCCCTGCGACACAGAGTTCAAATCATCCTTGGCGGTGGGAAATGTAAAAGAAGACGCTTTGTCCAATATTTGGACTGGAGAAAAATACGAATATTTAAGACGATCGCATCTTTGCGGACACAGGGCGCAACTGGACGCCTGTTCCCGGTGCATCGTTAACTAAGGTTATTGACAATAACGGCGAGGTTAAGACATGAACTGCAAATCAATGAAAAATGTTTTGATTACCGGCGCGAGCAGCGGAATCGGCTTTGCGATGGCAAAGGCTTTCTTAAGGGAAGGCTATTTTGTTTTTGCTCATTTTCACAATAATTTAAATGAGTTGGAAAGTATTGAGAGCGATTCGATTTTAAAGTTAAAGGCTGAGCTTTCGGACATGAGCGAAGCGGACAAATTGTTTGAGGAATGCCTTAAGGCAAGAGGCTCAGTGGACGTGCTGATAAACAATGCTGGCACATATTACGCAGAAGAGCTGGAGTCGGTTCAAGAAGAAGTCTTTGACCACATTTTTAATGTTAATTTAAAAGCCCCTTTCCGCTTGTCTCAACTTGCCTTAGCTTCTATGAAAAAGAACAAATGGGGAAGAATAATCAATATTTCCAGCATCGGTGTAAAGTACGGCGGCTCGCCGAACTCGGCTTTGTACTCCATGACAAAATCAGCAATGGAGGCCATGACAAGATCATTTGCGAAGGCAGGCGCTCCTTATAACGTGCTTGTCAACTGCCTGAGGCCCGGCGTTGTAGGCACAAAACTTCATTTAAAGGATTCAGGCAAAAATATGGAACAAAGGGCAAAAATGATTCCTCTTGGAAGACTGGCCCAACCAGAAGAGATTGCAGAGACGGCTCTTTTTGTCGCGTCGGGAAAAAGCTCTTTTACAACAGGAGCCATACTGGATATTTCAGGCGGCGAATAGAGTAAAAATAAGTAGCGTGTTTATTGGGCTACATTTTTAAAAGGAAAATATTGTTGATGAGTTTAAAAAAATTATTTAAGAAATATTTGATTAAAATTGTGTATAAGCTTTTGTTTGCTTCTCTGCGTTCAAGCGGGAAAGGTTTAGCGAAAAAACTTAAGCCAAAGATGGCTAAAATCGTTCCCGACTTAGGCGATCAATATACAAGCAGCAAGAGAGATTTGGACACAATGTATTATTGGGTTGAAAAGCTGCGAAATGTGCATGCTTTTCAAATATCCTTGGTTTTAAAAGCCATTGGGATGTTGAATCAGCCGAAAAGATCAAAACCTTTGCAAATCGTTGATATTGGAGATTCGTCTGGAAATCATCTGATATACTTGAGGGAGCTGTTAAAAGAAGAGGAGATTAAAGTTGAGACATTATCGATAAACCTTGACAGTTGCGCTGTTGAAAAGATTAAAGCGAAAGGCTTTGACGCCATTTGTTGCCGCGCTGAAGATTTGCACAAGCGGGAGAATCAGATTCATACGGACATATTTCTTTGCTTTGAGACCTTGGAGCATTTTATGGATCCTATTAATTTTTTGCATTCCATTTCATTAAACTCAGAATGTGAATATTTTATTGCAACGGTTCCATATCTCAGGCAAAGCCAAGTGGGGCTGCATCATTTAAGAAAATCCTGCAAAGGGAATGTCACAGCAGAGAATACACATATTTTTGAACTTTCTCCTGAAGACTGGAATTTGATATTTGAATTTTCAGGGTGGCAAGTCGTTTATTCTGAAAAATACACTCAATATCCGTCGTCGGGATTGTTTTACTTGACGAAACCGCTTTGGCAGCGCATGGATTTTGAAGGTTTTTATGGAGTGGTGCTGAAGAAAGACCATTCAAATGTTGACAGATATTTAAGTTGGTAGCTTTCAGGTCAAAATTTGTGTGGAAAAATAACCTTAATTTATATATGTGAATATGGAAAGAAAAATAAGCAAGGCATTGCAAACGGTAGATTTCTCTGGAGCTTCCGATTTGCCGTTAAACATCCTGACGCTTCTGAATGAAACTGCAAATGAATTAATATATCCGTTTAACGAATTTATAGGAACAATATCCCAAAAACATTCAGATAATTTGGATTGGTGGGTTTCCGCGCCAGCGGTAAGAGACGTTCATTGCAGCAATCTTTTTTTTCATTGCTGTTGTGCCATTGCGATGAAAAAAGCTTTGCGCGACGGTTTCTCTCCCGACAGAATAGTGGTTGATTCTGCCGCCTTGAAAATAATAATGGAAAAGCTGTGTTGTGAATTTGGTTCTGCCGCCCAATGCGTGTCTGTTTCCCCGTTTGGGAAAGCCGGCGTTTTTCTAATAAGTCTGGGGAATTTTTTGGCGTATCAGCTCAGGGGGTTTTTCTTTGCGAAAATGTTTAGAAGAACTTTAAAAAAGGCTTCAAAGAACGCTGTGACTTTAGTCGATTCCTTTGTGCTGGATGACATCTTTGCGGAAAGATATTATCCCGGATTGTGGGAAGCTCTGGGAAACGATGAAAAAGCTTCAGTTTATTTTGTTCCCCAACCCTATGGGATAAAAAAGTATTTGAGTTTTTATAGAAGGCTTTTTTCTTCGGGCAAAAATTATTTGCTTAAAGAACATTTTCTAAAAATTGAAGATTATGTTTTTGCGTTTTCTTATTTTTTCAGGTCTTCCAAGCTCAAAATAGATGACTATTTTATTGACGGCATTAATGTGTCTGAACTGGCAAGAGAAGAGCTTAATTTGCGAAAAGGTTTTAATTCATCGACACATGGGCTTTTAAACTACAGATTTGTCAAGCGCCTTAAAGAAAGCAAAATAAAAATAAAGCTTTTTGTCAACTGGTTTGAGAATCAGGCATTGGACAAAGGATTGAACAGAGGCTTGAAGGAATACTATCCTGAAACAGTGACTAAAGGATATCAGGGATTCATCAATTCGGATGCTTATTTAAATTATTTTCCTCAAGGATACGAGCAACTTGCCAATGTATTGCCGGATGAGGTTTGCGTCATAGGTGAGAAACTGAAATCGCGCGTTGCGAGCCATTGCCCTGATATTCGCGTTTCAGTTGCGCCGGCTTTCCGGTTTTCCGGAGTTTTTAATTCAAACAGACAAGAAAAAGTCAAGAGCAAATTTACTGTATTGGTTGCCTTGCCTATATTTAATTCTGAGCGCCGTCAAATATTAAATATGCTTGGCTCATATCTTAAAGAGTTTGGCTCATGCGAGATTTTGTTTAACATAAAATGTCATCCAGCAACGAATCCTGAAAAGGTCAAAAAAGAATTTCCAGAAGTCTGGCCCGAAGAGTTTACGATTGTGGGCGGGAGCTTTGAATCGCAAATTTCAGATTCCGATTTGTTGATTACCGGGTGTTCAAGCGCTTGCATGGAGACAATGGCCAGAGGAATTCCAGTCGTTATCATTGGCAATTTCAGAGGACTCACCTTCAATCCTGTCCCGGGAGATTTGAAAACAGACATATACAGGCTTGTTTTATCTTGCGAAGAATTTAGGAAGGCCATTGAAGCTTTCAGGAACAGAACAGAAGAGGCGAAAAAAAATCACAGAAACACAGGACAATGGATAAAAGAAAATTATTTAGCCCCTGTCACCAGAGAATCTGCGCGGAATTTTCTTGATTTGGAAAAAAATTTTGACTTCAAAACATGAGGCTGTCATGATAAATTTTGGGGATTGCATAGAAAGAAGAAGACCATGCCTGAAATAAGCGTTATTGTCCCGACCTACAATAGCTTAAAGTATTTGCCGGAAACCGTTGACTCCATTCTAAGCCAGAGTTTTAAGGACTTTGAGCTTATTATCGCAGACGACGGCTCAAATGATGGGACTTCTGAATGGGTGAAAACTCTTTCTGACCCCCGAATAGTCTATCATTGGAAGGAAAACTTCGGCTGTCCGTCCAGCCCAAGAAACACTGGACTGGAGCTTGCCAGAGGCGAATTTGTGGCGTTTCTGGACGCCGACGACTTATGGGAGCCGGAAAAGCTTGAAAAGCAGACA
>CAZYVR010000065.1:0-20551 GCA_964651145.1 uncultured Victivallales bacterium
CCGAGTGCGTGACCCCGAGTGCAGATACCTCGTTGATAAAAAGCAATACCCGTATACACGCCGTGAGTTCAGTTCAAACAGGATGATTTCGCAATAAATCACGAAATCAATCCATATTCATTATTTTCATTAATTTTTACTTTTGTACTCTCTGGAAGATATGTATATTACCCGGATTAGAATCGGAGCTTTATGAACAATAAAAACACAGACTAGCACTCAAATATTTGCACCTTACTTTGAAAGGGAGGCGAACTCCTTTAAAGCCGGAAGTCACTTCTCCTAAAAGAAGCATTGCTGTTTGGGCTATTTGCATAGGCGTTATTATTGTTCTTGCACCGGGCTTAGTGAATTTTGAAAATACTCTATCAAAAAGGAGACTGGCAATGAACGAAAAGAATTGGCAATGGAATGAGTTTAAGCAGGTCGGGACTGATTATGAGTCGGAGACGGAAGTCGCGGTTTATGACAAACGAATGCGGCAGTTGCGTGATATTGACAGCGAAAACCGCCATATTCTGGATTTGTTGCGATTGCCGAAACAGGCGGAAGTTTTGGAGATAGGAACCGGCACCGGGGCGTTCATCAGGATGGCGGCAGAAAAGTGCAGGCATGCTGTAGGAATTGACATTTCCCCGGTAATGTTGCGCTACGCCGCGTCTAAAGCAGTATCTGAAAGTTTGGAGAATATCGATTTTTCACGCGCCGGGTTTCTGACTTTTGATTACGGTACGGAACGGTTTGACGGCATTGTCAGCGGCATGGCGTTCCATCACCTGCCGGATACCTGGAAAGCGATTGCCTTGAGTAAAATCCATGCGGCGTTGAAGCCGGGAGGACGCTTTGTATTGCTGGATGTAGTTTTCGACTGGGCCGAAAACTCTCCAGAGGAATATTTTGAAAATTTGCTGACTGCCAACGAATCGGTGCGATCACATTTTGAGTGTCATATCGCACAGGAATACAGCACTTTGAGCTGGATCATGACCGGGCTGTTCGAGCGCGCCGGATTTGTTATAGAAAGCGATTGCTGTACGAACAATTTCCTTCATACCTATTGCGCTAGGAAATAGCCGGCATTCAAAAAACTTCTAGAGTTTAAAGTTGCTGTATTATCAGTTTTAGAAAAATAGGAAAAATAGGTGCCACTATAGATATTTTAGATGCTTGGGGTTAGATGCTTGGGGTTAGATGCTTGGGGTCTGACCCCATGTTATGGGCTTTTTCCTTGTGTTTTAAATTCAAAATCATAAAATAATCCTCTACAAACCGCTCTTAAATCAATTTTTTCCGGTCAAAAAATGGATATAAGTGTTTTACCCCTCTACTTTTCTGTTTTTGTAAACATGGGGTCAGACCCCGAGTGTAAATATTGACCTCAAGTTCCTTAAAGCTAATAAAAGGCTTAAAAAAATAGCTTTAAGATGGAGTTATGTCAAATTATTAGTATTTTTCTTACACCACGCCCAACGTTTGCTATCGCAATTTGCGATTTCAAAGTCGCAAACTCTTTATTATTAAGCTGAAACATAAAATTTAAAGGAAATCGTTCTTTTTTCCTTTTGACTGCTTCATTCAATCTTCCAACAGATACTCCGTACAAAACAGCCAAGTCAGAGTCAAGCAGAACTTTCTTCTCTCTTATAAGTAATATCTTGGTCTCAAGACTCTCATGTCCAAGTGTTGGATTCTGAAAACGTGTCTGAGACAATTCGGTTCGATATGAGAAATTATTTGGAAAGCGCGTTGTTTATCATCTCTTCTGTGATCGGGCCATGGCGGAGGATTGAATATTTGTTGCCGGAAACCTCGATGACAGTCGATGCCTGAGACGCCGGATGAAGTTCGCCTTCATCAACAACAATGTCCGGCTTTCCTTCTATATCTTCCAGGGCTTCCTGTGTGGACAGCGCGGTGGGCTGTCCGGAGCGGTTCGCGCTTGTCGCCGCGAGCGGCGCTTTGAATATTTTTAAGAGCTCCGCTATGAACGCATGATCCGGGATGCGGAATCCTATTTTGGAGCCGTCATTGGCCGGGACAACAATTGTCACTGGGCCGGGGCAAAAGGCGTTTGCTATTTTTTTTGCGAGAGGCGAAAGCTCCGCGCCCATTTTGTCCAGCATGGCAAGATTGTCCACAAAAATTTGGAGCGGTTTGTTTTCTGCTCGCGCTTTAAGGTCATAAATCCTGTCTCTGGCTTGTTTGTCGTCATGTCGGCAGGCAAGGCCGTAGACTGTTTCCGTGGGAATCAGGACAACGGAGCCTTGGATTGAAAGCTGCCTTGCGCATTCGGAGGCTATTTGGGCGCAGTTGTTTTCGTTGTTCAGTTGATATGTTTTCATATTCTTCTTAAAAAATTGCATTTTTCGTTCTTGTTTCATATATTAGCCTTGAAAATGGAAATTCAAACTTGGGGATTTTAAATTATGGATTTTATTTTTCTTCCGGAAAAAGTAAAGAAGCTTCTTGAGGCGAAAATTCCCGGGACAACTCCAATTTCCATTCTGCGGTCAAGCGGCAGTCTTGAAGGAGAGCCCGGCGAAGGCTATGTGGTTGCGTATAAAGACAAAGCCCTTTTGTTTTCAAGAGCCATGGGCGCTGACAATTACAAGGAGTTTGAAGCTTCATACACAGACAGCCTGGCTAATATTTCAGTCCGCAAAGACAAGTTCAACTCCTTTCTTGATTTGAATATTGGCGGCAAGCCTTTGTCTGTTAAATTTTCGAGCTTCGAGGAAAAAGATCTTGATCCGATGTTGGAAAGATGCGCCTCCGTCGGCGCCAACGCCAACGCGAAAGAAGCTCCAGTGCAGAGCGTGGAGGATAAAAGCCCTGAGCCATCAAGAGAACCGTCTATCTCTCCAATTGTGGGAATGGCCGCCGGGATGATGTATCTTGCGGCAAGCGACAATGAAATAGTAAAGGAAGAGGACAATTACATTCGCAAAGCCTGCTTTAATGACGAGAAGATAATAAGAGAAGGCTCTGCTTATTACAGCAGTCACACATATGAGGAGCTTCTTGCCGAACTTGAGCTTCTTGACCATCAGCAGTCGTTGTGCGTTCTTGCAAATTTTATAGAAGTGTCCATGTCTGACGGCATTCTTCACAAAATTCAGCAGGAAATGGTCTGGCAATTCACCAAAGCGGCCTGTTTGTCAAAGGAGGAATATCAGAATTTTCGCGATGTGCTTCTGGTTAAGAATCAAATAACAGCGCTTTACAACTGAAACAGACAGGAGCCCGCGTGTTGAACGAATTGGAAAAAAAGAAAATTGCCGGATGGATCTGGCACATTAAAGACAGCTTTAAAATAAAGCCTGGATTTACTGATTCCCGAAGCCTGGTCAGCAAGCCTGTAAAAGAGAATGAGCTTCGCGCTGTTTTTATGGTGGAGGACAAAGAGCTGAACCGTTATTACGTAAAATACGACAAGCCCAAAACTCTGCTTAATAAAATAAAGGCGCGCATTCGCTCGAAAGTCAGGTCTGAATATGAATCGGCGCAATTGCTGTTAGACAACGGCATCCCATGCGTTGAATATCTGGGATGGGGAATGAAGGGATCTCTGGGAATGTTGATTTCCCGCGAGTTGCCTGATTCCGCAAACGCTTTGAGCGTTTGGTTTTCAGAAGCGTCGTCGGATAAAAAAAAGAAGGCTCTTTTTTTGGGCTCTCTGGCGCGTTTTCTTTCGCAATTTTTTTATGCAAAAATTAATCATCCCGACTTTCATTTGGGCAACCTTTTGGCAAAAAATTCCTCCTATGACTTTTTTATAGTGGACCCCTACGGCGTTGGAAAAAACTCGAGGCTGACAGATTCACAGATTTTTGAGATGCAAAGAATAATAGGCGCGATGCGCGGGGAGTTGACAGATGGCGAAGCCTCTGAATTGATTATAAATTCCGGGATGGCCGCGGACAAAAAAAGCTCTCGCGAATTATGGTCGCGCATTTTGAAAGCGGAAACTTGTGAAATGGAAAAGCTGTGGGACAAAAGGAAAAGTCAAATTTTGTCCGGTAATTCAAAGTATTGCCAGGAATGTCATATAGCCGGGGACAAATGGACAATAAGAAAAGCTATTGGAGGCGACATCATGGTTGACGTGAAAACTCTCGAAACTCCTGAGCGCCTGGCGGACTCTTTTAATATTGAAGAATATTCCCGGGAAGACGCCGAAAAGATCTGGCTTGCCTCTTTTAAGCTACAATTTCACCGTTTGCCCTGTCTTGTTCCTGCGCTTTGGCGCGATTATGGCAAGAGCTCCAAAAATGAGCTTTACTTTGAAAAAATAAAAGAAAGCGAGATGGCCGGAAAGGAACTTGAGGAAGAATTTCGGAGCCGCGCTTTGCTTGCCGGGCTGGATATGGACGACGACGCTGTTTTTTTAAAAGCCGACGGCATGCCGCGTCTTAAAAGCATAGCAAATATGGCTGCAAAAATATGCCTTCTTTTTTTGCTTTGCTTTGTCTCTGCGGGGTCTCTTCTCGCAAGCGTCAGGAAAATTAAAAAGGACGGCGTTTTCATAGAGCCTCTTTCCTCTATTTTCTTTCCGGAAAAACTTGCTTCTCTCAAGCGTGTCAGCATAAGCGAGTATACGCCAAAGATTCTTGGATACAGCGTGAAATATTTGGGAAAAGACTCATTGAACGCAGACATTTATATCTATAACATGGGTCTCAGTGATATTGCCAGAGGCAATCGCTCTCGACAGGCGATGAAAAATTTTAAGAGCGGAATAAAAGATATTTTTCTGGCGGGAAAAAAAGGCTATTACAATTCAGTTGAAGTAATGTTTCGCAAAGAATTGACAATAAAAACAGCGGACGTTCCTTTGAAATTCCTTTGCGCCGGCTTTAAATACAAAGCAAAAACCATTCCGAAAATATCATATCTTTTGCTGGCCGGATATGAAAATTCATTTATAAAAATTCGCTTCACATTTCCCGAAAAAATGGAAGGGAAAGGCGAAAAGATTCTAAAAGAATTTCTTCTGGCTTTTGGCCGATTGCTGGAGAGCCCTTTGTCCCAAAAGCGCGCAATGGAGGCTATTTCCATTTTTCAAAAAGATCCTTTTGGTGACGACGCAAAGAAAGCTCTTGCCATCATTTATGTGTTTGCCAAAAAAAGCCCGGACGTAATTGTCAGGATTTCTCCCAAAGTTGTTCCATGGATCTCCAAAGACAGAAATCATAAAGACTCTTCAATATTGCTTGGAGCTTTTATTTCGGGAAACATAAAGTCGCAACTTGAGCGGAATACAAAAGAAGATTCTCCGTATCCAGGCATTTTGCAAACTCTAAAAGTTTATAGACAAATAAAGGCAAAAGACAATAAGGCAAGCATACCTGAGCTGGAGAAGTTTGCTAAGCTTGAAGCTGAGGGAAAGCTCAAGACTTTTTTGCTTAATGATGACGCTCCGGTTAAAGGCGTTTCCCCGGAGCGTCCTGCTAACAAACAAGTCAGTCCAGCTTTGAGCCAGTAGAGCTCATGGACAATTCTGCGTGCAACACGCCGCGTTGCTTTTTCATTTGGTCATACAGTTCTTTCACGTTTTTGGCTGAACCTTTAACCATGATCATTTCCGAGCAGAGCCTGTCATCCAAAAGCACATGCGTTGACGCCAACACTTCGCGATAGAACTGGTGTTGAAGATCAGCAAGCCTTTCGCTCAACTCTCTTTTGTTGTGGTCGTAGACCAGAGTGATTGTGCCGAGAATTTCTCCTCCAGCTGTCCACTCGTCTGAAACCAGACGGTCACGAACCAAGTCCCGGACAAACTCGGAACGATTGCTGTAACCGTTGTCCTTCACGAGTTTTTCCAGTTTTTTGTACAGCGGCTTCTCAATGGACAAGCTTAACCTTACAAGATTATTCGCCATTTTTCTTTCTCCTAATTATTGTTCCCCCTGTTATTGAAAAAGTACAGAGTCATGCTAATTGTTTTTTTGTTCAAAACAAACAAAACAAGGAACCTTAAGCATGAATCTAATGAGACCCTTCTCCTTGGCCTCCGTAATAATAACTCTACTTTCCGTGTCTGTAAAGGCGCATTTCCAAGTAATTATGCCAAAAGACGATAAAATTAGTATATTATCCGCTCCTTTTAGCATTAAAATCCTTTTTACGCACCCTATGGAACAGGGGCCAGTCATGGAGATGGGGATGCCCAAGCAGTTTGGAGTTCTTGTAAACGGGAAAAAAATTAATTTGCTTAAGCAGCTAAAAGTAAAGAAGATTGACGGCAGGCAGACTTTTAATTTGGATTATAAATTCAACGCTCCAGGAGATTATATTTTTTACATTGAGCCAGCTCCTTACTGGGAGCCGATGGAGCAGAAAATGATAATTCATTACACTAAAACGGTGGTTGATGTTCTTGGCGCGGAGGAAGGCTGGGATCAAATGGTCGGCTTTCCTGTGGAGATAGAGCCGCTCACCCGTCCTTACAGCTTGTACACGGGAAATCTTTTTCAAGGAATTGTCAGAAAGAATGGAAAGCCGGTTCCCTTTGCGGAAGTGGAAGTGGAATTATACAATGAAGGCAAAAAATATATTGCGCCGAATGACGCGTATGTCACGCAAGTTATAAAGGCAGATCCCAATGGTGTTTTTTCTTACGCCATTCCAAAAGCCGGATGGTGGGGTTTTTCCGCGCTTGTTGATGGCGACAAAAAAATGAAAAATCCGCAGGGAAAAGAAGTGGATGTTGAGCTTGGAGCATTGATCTGGGTTAAAGCCGTCGATATGAAGAAGGCAAAATAACGGGAATGAAAAAATGCATATAGCAGACGGCATTCTTTCACCGGCAGTGCTGTCCATCGGGACATGCGGAGCCGCAGCCGGAACCATTTATGGAATTTGCAAATTGAAATACGAGCAGATTCCTCGCGCTGCTTTTCTGGCATCCGCGTTTTTTGTTGCCTCTTTGATTCATATTCCGATCGGGCCTTCAAGCGCGCACTTGATCCTTAACGGCCTAGTCGGCTTGATTCTGGGATCAGCCGCTTTTCCTGTTATATTGACAGGGCTGACGCTTCAGGCGTTTTTCTTTGGCTTTGGCGGGGTCACCGTGTTGGGAATAAATACTTTTAACATGGCTCTGCCCGCCATGATCTGTTGCTTTCTTTTCAGGATTCCGATAAAAAATTCGAAGTCATCCGCCGCCGTTTTTGCCCTTGGATTTTTAACCGGAGCCTTCTCTGTTTTGCTTTCATGTCTGATGGTTTCGTTTTCATTGTTTTTTTCGGACGAAAATTTTTTCACTCCCGTTCTGCTTTTGAGCGGGGCTCATATTCCGGTGATATTAATAGAAGGAATTATCACAGGATTTGCCGCTGTGTTTTTAAAAAAGGCAAAGCCGGAACTTTTTGACAATGGCTTTTAACGGGAAGGCGGGACAAATGAAAATTCGCGGGATAATAATTGTTTTGACAACGTTGCTGATTGTTCAGCAAAATCTTTTTGCGCATAAGATGAAAATCTTTGCGGCTAATGAAGGCAAATTGATAAAGGGCTATGTTTACTTTAGCGGCGGCGGACGGGCGCAAGGATTAAAAGTGAATGTTTATGACGGACGCGGGGAAAAAATAGCGGAGCTGAAAACTGACTCAAAAGGAATCTTTTGTTTTGCGCCAAAAGCTGAAGACAATTACCGCTTTGAGGCTTGCTCTGGAGACGGGCATCGGACGGCATTCAAAATGGAGAATTTTTCAGCTCCGGAAAAAACAAAAACGGATAATGCTGAAAAAACAGCGACGCGAAACGATAAAGGATTCCCGGACAGAAAAGAATTTGCGGCGCTGATTGGAGAAGAGATAAGCAGGCAGCTTTTGCCCCTGAAAATACAGCTGGCGCAATATGAAGACAAGATGCGTTTTCGCGATATTCTTGGGGGAATCGGATATATTATAGGCATTGCCGGAATATATATGTATTTTCTAAGCCTGAAAAAAAAGTGAAGCAATGGTTCTTTCTGATTTTTCCGAACGCGATTCATGGATGCACCGTCTTGACCCGAGAGGGAGGCTGGCGGTTTGTTTTGCCTTTTCTATTTTTCTAGCGCGCTGCTCTGATCTTGCCTCTCTTGGGTGCGCGTTTGTTGTGTCTGCATTTTTGCTGGCGTCCGCAAAAATCAGTTTTTCTGAAATAAGGGGAAGATTTCTGGCGTTGAATTTTTTTGTTCTGCTCCTTTTTTTGACAATGCCGTTTTCCGGCAAAGGAGAGCCTCTTTTTCAGCTTGGATTTTTGTCTTGCGATCGGGCCGCTTTTTGGTCTTGTTGCGAAATTGCTTTGAGAAGCAATGCCATCATGTTTCTTGTTACAGCCTTGATAAACACAATGGACATAGTTACTTTAGGTCACGCCTTAAGCTTGTTGCGTTTTCCGCCAAAGCTGGTTCATCTTTTGCTTTTCACTGTCAGGCAGATTGAGATAATTCATTTCGAATATCTGCAAATAAAACGAGCTATGAAGGTGCGCGGCTTCAAACCGGGCATGAATTTGCGAACATATAAAAGTTTTGCGCAGCTTGTGGCAGTTCTTCTTCTTAGAAGCGTTGACCGTTCTGAATGCGTGCTGGCGGCAATGAAATGCAGATGCTTCAACGGGCATTTTTATGTGCTGCGGGATTTTATGTTTGTCGGAAGGGATATATTGTTTGTCATTGTTTCTTTCGGCATTCTGACGCTATTGATATTAGGAGAATTTAATTGAGCGAGCCAATAATAGAATTGAAAAATATATCTTTTTCCTACCCTGGGAAAAGCGAACAGGCGCTGACTGAAATTGATTTTTCTTTGAGCCGTGGCGAAAAAGTCGCTTTGACAGGGGCCAACGGCTCCGGGAAAACCACAATGCTGCATTTGATTGTCGGACTTCTCAAGCCGCAGTCCGGGGAGATTTGCGCCTTTGGAGCGAAAAGAAAAAAAGAACACGATTTTTTTGAAGTGCGCGCAAAAGCAGGGCTTTTGTTTCAAAACGCGGACGACCAGCTTTTTTGCGCGACTGTTGCCGAGGATGTCGCTTTTGGGCCCCTGAACCTTGGAAAAACTCATGCGGAAGCGCGGCAAATAGTAAAAGACACCCTGGGCATGCTTGAGCTGGAAGGATATGAGAACAAAATAACGAACAAGCTTTCAGGCGGCGAAAAAAGGCTGATCTCGCTGGCCACTGTTATGGCTATGGAGCCGGAGGCGCTCTTGCTTGACGAGCCGACGTCAGGGCTTGACGACCATTTTCGCGAAAGGCTGATTTCTGTTCTCGGCAAGCTTGGCAAAACTTTGCTTGTAGTTTCGCACGACAAAGATTTTTTGAAAAAAATTTGCGACAAAACTGTAATTCTGGACAAGGGGCGCATGTGAGCGAAGAAAAAGAAAAAGCCATGAAAAAAGCAATGAGCCTTTTGTCGCGAAGGGCGCACGGACGTTCCGAGCTCGCCGGAAAGCTTAAGCTGCGCGGCTTTTCGGGACAAACAATAAAAGCGGTTCTGGATGATTGCGAACGCTTGAACTTTATTAATGACAGAGATTTTGCGGAGCTTTACATTGAAGAGCTGAAAGGGCGCGGGTTTGGCTCCAGGCGCATTAAAAATGAGCTGAACAAGAAAAGGCTGCCGCGTCCTGTAATTGAAGAATTAATGGAGGAATCTCCAGAAGACAAAGAGAATGAATATTCTCGCGCTGAAGTGGTGTTAGAGCGCAAAATGAAATCCCTCGCCCGCGAAAGTGACCCTAGAAAACGACGCGAAAAAATTTACCGCTTCATGGCGTCAAGAGGCTTTTCAGGCGACATTATTTCACAGCTGCTTGAGAAAATCAAGTAGATTAAAATCAATGAAATAAAGCATTATCGGAATTGACACTATCGACGCGATAGTTGTCAACAGCGCGGCCTGGCCTGCAAATTCAGGGTCGCCGCCGAATCTGCGCGTGATGATTGTTGAGCTGACTGAAACAGGCATGATGGCCACAACATAGGCCACCCGGTAAGCGTCTTTCGGAAGCGGCAGAAGCATCAGGACAAGCACGCTCAGCGAAGGTATGAAAAAAAGCCTGATAAAAGAAAGATACGTTATGTCGCGCTTGTTTTTAAACACTTGAGAAGAGCCGTAAAGAGAGGCTCCTATAAGAATAAGCATCAGCGGTATTGCTGCCGCGCCCAGTTTTGAGCAAATAGTCACGGCCATATCCGGGACTATATATTTCAAGTTGCACAGCGATAAAACAAGAGCCAGGGCTATGGAAATAAGGTTTGGAGAAATCACATTCCTGATGGTGGCTTTTATGTTTTTGCCTCCGAGCAAGGCGATTCCCATGCTCCATAAGCCGACATTTGAGCCTATGTTTAGAAAGAAAAGCAAGGGCAGGTACTCTTTCCCCCACAGGTTGCTTATAACTATAATGGGAAGAAATCCGTAATTGTTTATGGCGCAAAAATGATGAAATGTGGCCACGCGCTCCGGCGTTCTATTTTTCATGCCGAATTTTAGAAAAAAGCCGAGGGCCGCTCCGAAAAACATCAGGCCGAATCCTATCAAAGGAAGAAGCCAGAGTTCGGAAAGGCGGTTTGTGTCAAAGTCCTTGAATATGGATGAAAAGACAAGCATGGGAAAAAGAAAGTCTATGATTAATTTTGACCATGGCCCCAGGTCTTCTTTTTTTATGTAGCCCATTCCGCGCGCAAGCGCCCCGATGGCAAATATTCCAAAAATTTCGACGATGGCCAATATTACATGATTTAACATAAAGGTCAGTCCAGAAGTTCGGACAGGAATTGTCCGGTGTATGATTTTTTGTTTTTGGCCACTTGCTCCGGGGTTCCTTCCGCTATTAGAAACCCGCCTTTGTTGCCGCCTTCCGGTCCGAGGTCGATGATGTGGTCGGCAACTTTGACAACATCCAGATTGTGTTCAATGACCAGAACGGTGTTGTCAAGGTCGCGAAGCTTTATCAGCACTGACAAGAGTTGCTCGATGTCTGCCACATGCAGGCCGGTTGTCGGCTCGTCAAGTATATACAGCGTATGGCCGCGCGGGATTTTTGCCAGTTCGGCCGCCAGCTTGACCCGTTGCGCCTCGCCGCCGGAAAGCGTGGTTGCCGACTGTCCCAGATGGATGTATCCCAGGCCCACATCTGCAAGCGTTTTCAATTTTCGAAAAATAGTGGGAACAGCCGAGAAAAATTCACAGGCTTCATTTACGGTCATGTCCAGGACTTCGGCGATGTTTCTTTTTTTGTATTGTATGCTAAGCGTTTCGCTGTTGAACCGCTTGCCGTTGCAGGCCGCGCAGGTGACATAGACGTCCGACAAAAACTGCATCTCTATCTTTTTGATTCCGTCTCCCCTGCATTCTTCACAGCGTCCGCCTTTTACGTTAAAGCTGAAGCGGCCCGGTTTGAATCCGCGTATTTTTGATTCAGTCAGTTCGGCAAAGATTTTGCGTATGGTTCCGAATGCGTCCGTGTAGGTCGCGGGGTTTGAGCGCGGCGTCCTTCCGATTGGACTCTGGTCAATGACGATTGTTTTGCCGATATGCTTAAGGCCTTTTATGCTTTTATGGTCGCCAGGCTGGTCGTTGCCAATTTCGAAATGACGGTTCAATGCGCCCTTCAAAATTCCGTTCACGAGGCTGCTTTTGCCGGAGCCTGAAACGCCGGTTACGCAACAGAATGTGCCGAGCGGAATTGTTACGTCAATATTTTTCAGGTTATGGAAAGCCGCGCCTTTGATGACAATCTTTTTGCCGTTTCCTTTTTGACGCAACGCCGGCACAGGAATGCTTCTTGCGCCTTCTAAAAATTGGCCTGTCAGCGATTTTTTATTTTTCCGAATTTGAGCCGGGGTGCCTGTCGCAACTATTTCTCCGCCTTTTTTCCCCGCGCCAGGCCCCAAATCCACCACAAAATCAGCGTGGTTAATGGTGTCAAGATCGTGCTCCACCACTATGACCGTGTTGCCGATGTCCCGCAATTTTGTCAATGTGCCGAGCAGTTTCAGATTGTCGCGCTGATGCAGTCCTATGCTTGGCTCGTCAAGTATGTAAAGGACGCCGACAAGTCCGCAGCCGAGCTGCGTGGCCAGTCTTATTCTCTGGGCTTCGCCGCCGGAAAGTGTTCCGCTTTCCCTGTCGAGCGAAAGGTATGAAAGGCCCACGTTTATCAGGAAGCCCAGTCTGGAGCTGATTTCGCGGACTATTTCCGAAGCGATGACTTTTTCCTCCTTATTCAGTTTGAGGCTTGAAAAAAAATCGGCGGCGGCGGTGATGGGCATGGCGTTGAATTCATGTATGGCTTTTCCGCTTACGGTGACTGCAAGGCTTTCCGGCTTAAGCCGCGCGCCTTTGCACTTCGGGCATTCGCGTCGCATCATGCATTTTTTCAAGCGCTCCCGCACCGCCTCGCTTTCAGTTTCAAAATAGCGTCTTTCAAGGTTTGCGAGGATTCCTTCAAACGGCTTGCTCATTTTGTGCTCTTTGCCGCGCATCCAATAGTCGAAGTTCACTTCTTCGTCGCCGGTTCCATGGAGTAGGCCTGTGCGGATGTTTTCCGGCAAATCCTTGAATGGAATTTTGAGCATGCCCGGGCAGTCGTAATGCTCGGAAAGTCTCCTTAGAAGATGGTTGTAATAGATTATGAGCCTTCTCGGGCCTCTGCGCCATGCCGGAATGCCGCCTTTTTTTATTGACAGCTCCGGGTCGGGCATTACCAATGAGGGGTCCATCACCAGTAGCGATCCGAGGCCGTGACAGCGCTCGCAAGCTCCGTAGGGGCTGTTGAAGGAAAAATTTCTGGGCTGCATTTTTGCAAAGCTTATTCCGCATTCAAGGCAGGCGAGGTGCTCGCTTATTTGTTCTTCATCCCAGCCGCCCTTGTCATCTTCCAGAAGGACAGACAGAATGCCTTCGCCGTGCTTCAGAGCCAGCTCAACAGAGTCGTTAAGCCGCGCTTCGTCAAGGCTGCCTGTCACCAGCCTGTCCACCACTGCCTCTATTGTGTGCCGTTTGGTTTTTGCGAGCGGCTTGATCTTTTCGTCCAGCGACACTATTTTTCCGTCAATTCTGGCTCTTACAAATCCTTCTTTTTCAATTTTTTCAATTATGTCCCTGTGCTCTCCTTTGCGTCCTCTGACATACGGAGCGAGTATCATCATCTTTTTGCCTTCAGGCAAAGTCGTCAGTTTTTCGCATATGGACTGAGGCGATTGCGCTTCCAGTTCCCGGCGGCACTTGGGACAGTGCGGCTTTCCAATATGCGCGTACAACAGCCTCAAATAATCGTAGATTTCAGTGGTGGTTGCCACTGTTGAGCGCGGATTTGAGCCGGAGGAGCGCTGTTCAATTGCAATAGCAGGGGAAAGTCCTTCAATGTGGTCGACCAGCGGTTTTTGCATGCGGTCAAGAAACTGCCGGGCATAGGCGGAAAGACTTTCCACATAGCGTCTCTGCCCCTCGGCGTAAAGCGTGTCGAACGCCAGGGAAGATTTGCCCGAGCCGCTGAGTCCGGTTATAAC
Organism: uncultured Victivallales bacterium; assembly: GCA_964651145.1. GTDB lineage: Bacteria > Verrucomicrobiota > Lentisphaeria > Victivallales > GWF2-45-14 > CAZYVR01. Next base: position 13,510 of record CAZYVR010000065.1, read on the forward strand.
CGTCAGTTTGTTGCGCGGAATTTCAACGTCAACTCCTTTGAGATTGTGCTGGCGCGCGCCTCTTATTTTTATGTTGTCATGCATATTTTTCTGTTTTTGTTTAAGTGCTGTTTCATCTTTTTTGACAATTAGTCCCTATAACTTACTTATGCAAATGGAAAAATGGAAGCTTAAAGGCTAAATTATATGTTTCTGTAATTTTATTAAGGACTAAAACACGTATGTCAGAATTGGACTTGATTAGAAATTTTTGTATAATAGCCCACATAGACCACGGCAAATCAACATTGGCGGACAGATTGCTGGAAGCCACCGGAACTGTAGACAAACGCGATCTTCAGGAGCAGTTGCTTGACGATATGGATCTGGAACGCGAACGCGGCATAACCATCAAGTCGCACCCTGTGAGGATGAGCTACACCGCAAATGACGGAATAAGCTACGAACTGAACCTTATCGACACGCCCGGACACGTGGATTTTTCCTATGAAGTGAGCCGTTCGCTTTCGGCGTGCGAGGGAGCCTTGCTGATTATAGACGCCACGCAAGGCGTTCAGGCCCAGACTGTCGCAAACGTCAATCTTGCCTTCAGGCAGAAATTGCGCGTCATTCCGCTGATAAATAAAATCGACCTCCCTGCGTCGGATGTGGACATGTGTCTGGAACAGTTGGAGGAAGTGCTGGCCATCCCGAGCGAGGAAGCGCTGATGGTGAGCGCGAAGGACGGAACCGGGATTCCTGAAATTCTGGAAGCCATAGTAAAGCACATTCCTGCTCCAAAGCTGTCTGAAAACACAGGGACAAGCGCGCTTATATTTGACTCCAGCTACGATGCCTACCGCGGCGTTGTCACCTATATAAGGATGGTGAACGGGGAATTGACAAGAGGAGACAAGATAAAGCTGTTAAGCACCGGACTCGAAAGCGAAGTCAAAGAAGTCGGCTTTTTTGAGCCTAACATGAAAGCGGCCAAAACAATATCGGCTGGCTCGGTCGGATACATTATCCCGAACATAAAAACACCGGCGGACTCCAAAATAGGCGACACTATAACAGATGTCAAAAAACCGTGCACAAAACCCTTGCCGGGCTTCCAGGAAGTGCACCCAATGGTTTTCAGCGGAATATATCCCATTGACACCGCGGATTATGGGCAATTGAGAGCAAGCATGGGCAAGCTCCAGTTGAATGACGCCGCATTTGTCTATCAGGCCGAAACTTCAGCCGCCTTGGGATTTGGCTTCAGATGCGGATTCCTCGGGCTGCTGCACATGGAAATTATCCAGGAGCGTCTCAGACGCGAATACGGCATGGATATTATCGCCACATATCCCAGCGTCATTTATCATGTGTACCTCAACAGCGGCGAGATGAAGGAAGTGGACAATCCTGTGCATCTGCCCGACCCAGGGCATATAGACAGAATCGAAGAGCCGATGATAAAAGCCAATATAATGTCGCCAAACACCTATATCGGCGATATAATGAATCTAATAATGAACAAGCGCGGAATATGCACCACCACAGCCTCGGCCGACGCCAACCATGTGATTCTCACAGCAGAACTGCCAATGCATGAAATACTGATAGACTTCCATGACAAACTCAAGTCGATAACGCGCGGATACGGAAGCATGGACTATGAGCCTTGCGGATACAATCCCAACAAGCTCGTCAAGCTTGACATTCTTGTAAACGGAGAGCCTGTTGACGCTTTTTCTTCCATCGTCCACTTAGACTATGCCGCATACCGCGGAAAGCAAATGGTAGAAAGATTGAAGGATGTTATCCCTCAACAACTTTTCCAAATAGCCATACAAGGCGCAGTGGGCGGAAAAGTGGTGGCCAGAGAAACAGTCAGGGCTTTGCGGAAAAACGTGACCGCAAAATGTTACGGCGGCGATATAACAAGAAAGCGCAAATTGCTTGAGAAACAGAAGGAAGGCAAAAAGCGCATGAAGCAAATCGGGCAGGTTAATATTCCGCAGGAAGCGTTTGTGGCGGTGCTGAAAAGCACAGATAATAAATAACGAGGATATTATGGCTGAAAATTTCTGGAGCTCAAAAAAAATCAACAAAAAATTGAAACACTTCAAAAAACATATTCGCCATATTATGCACGTTGATGACGACATACTCAGCGAAGAGGCAAAAAGCAGGCTTGACGAAATACTTCTGGAAGCTGAAAGCGTCACGCAGGGCTCAAATGAAAGCATCAGCGTCTTTTTGTCCACCGCCCCGGAGCGCGCCACGCGCGCTCTGCCCAAAAAGACTTTTCCAGCATTGAGGGAATGGCTCGATATCATAGCAGTCGCGGTCATGGTTGCCTTTGGCATAAGGGCGCTCTTTTTGCAGCCATTCAAAATACCGACCAGCAGCATGCAGCCAACCCTTTTCGGAATACATTACATCGCCGACAAAAACACGCTGCCGCATTTGCCCGCATTTATGGAGGAGGCTATTTTCGGAGCTGAGCGCGCCAAGCTTGTGGTCGAAGAAAATGGCATATATAAGACAGACTCCTGTCAGGGATTTTCAAAATACCTGATGTTTCCATGGACGCGATTCAGAATCGGCGACAAATGGCACGAACTGCCCGGAAAACCCGACAAAGTCAGGCAGTACGCATTGCACCATGACACTTTTTTCAATAAAGGCGATGTGGTCTGTGATGGCTGGCTTTCAACTGGCGACCATCTTTTTGTTGACAGGTTTTCTCATCACTTTCTAGGCCTGAAGCGCGGAGACGTGATAGTGTTCAACACAGAAAAGATATACTACGGCCCCAGCCCCTTGACAAAGAAAGGGTATTACTATATCAAGCGCTTGATAGGACTTCCCGGAGATACTCTCTCCATTAAAAACGACATGGTGTACATAAAGGAGCCTGGCGAAAAAGAGGAAAAGCCGATTACGGAACTGAACGGAACGTTCAAAAAGATTTACAGCAGAAAAGGCGGATATCATGGACATCTCAATATTGAACAGGCTCAATATCTATCCAATCCAGATGTGACTTTCACTGTTCCGGAAGACTCATATTTTGCGATGGGCGACAATTCTGACTCCAGCTTTGACAGCAGATACTGGGGCATTGTCCCAAGAAAAAACATAGTTGGGAAAGGTTTTTTCATATTTTGGCCATATTCCAGAAGATGGGGCGTTGTCGACACAAAGCCCGCAATGAACATTGAAACAAAGCCCGGCTTTCCAGCCATGAATTTGCAATAAAAAAAACGGAGAAGCCAAAAAAAACAGCTCGACGCAGTCGTATAAAAACCGGGCTGTGCCCGGACGCGGTTCAGCGGCGGAACGTTGATCGCCGAAGGCGAAAGGGCGAGGCATAAATAAATTGCGCGACAGCGCATGAGGCGGCGTTGTTTAATGTAGCTTATTGCAACGCGAAGCAGCAATAAGCTGAGTTCAGAGTCCGCGACAGCGAAAGGCAATCTCGCATTTAAACTGCGCAAGTTATGTAATTGCCGGCGATGCCTTGTTTTAGATACTCATCGGAGGCTATTTCCTGCCACTTGGGCTCCAAGCCTATTGAGGCGTTGTCTCCGTAAAAACCGCCGATGAATCCGCCGCGCCCTTTCCAGAGTTTGTCTATCATTTCCCTGGCTTCGCCCCTGATTGATTTTTCATTTTTTGCCTGCAGAGTTTTTTGTATGTCGACGGGGCACCAGAAAGTTATTTTGGCATTTTCCTGATAAGAGGCCAGCTTGTCAATGCCATGCAGGGTGGGCTGGTCAAATTGCAGGCAGTCTATTCCTGCTTCAATCAGGCCGGGAATAATTTTCTCTATTTTGCCGCAGGAATGCATAAACACTTTCAAGCTATGAGAATGCGCCAGAGAGCAAAGTTTCTTAAAGCGCGGGAAAAATTCTTCATGCCACATTGCCGGGCTTATCAAAGTCTGCTCTTGCGTCCCCCAATCCTCGGCGAACATAACTCCGTCGGCTCCGGCGGCCGCATAGTTTTCAATCATATGTTCAAGCATTGCGTCAATTTTGTCGTGGAGCAGACGGATTTTATCCCGTTCAAGAATAATATCCATCAGATACTGGTCAAGCTTGCGCATCTTTCTGGCAACGTTGAACGCGAAGCCAGGGAGGCTTCCATTTATCCATTTGTCGGAACTGACGGAGGGAAAGTCTTTCGGGTTGGAATAGTCGGGAAATTCATAACTTTCGATGTCCTCAATATTTTCAAGAACGCCTCTTTCCACTTCGCCGCATGAAGTCGCGTCTATCCGGCTCCAAAGATTGCCCCATTGATCTTTGTGCTCCCACTTGCCGCTGCCGCCGTCCTTCCAGTCTGTCGCGTGAGTTTTCACTGTCGCGCCTGCACTTATTATGTCGCCAGGCGCAAAAGAATGCCCGACGCGTTTAGGATGATCAAACTCCAAGGTTCTTTTTATAATCTCTTTTGAATTCATTTCTTTAACTCCAGTTTTATTGAATGTTATTTGTATTATATTAGTTTTTAATGTAAAATAAATGGACTATTAAGACTTTAATTTGTAACATACTGACATTATATGCTGTATTATATCAACAACAAAGATTTTGACGCCAGCCCTCAGGTCTTGGAGATTGAATCCAACAATGAGCGCTATGCCTTTTCGGTGATGAATGCCGGAACTGAAGTGATAAAAACGGAAGGCGTGAGATACGCTTCGCCATATAAAAAGCGTCAACATTCACATTCAGTCTATCATGTTGTCTTGTATTGGGAAGGGGAAACAGGGTTTGTTGTTGACGGCAAATTGCATAAAGGCGTTCCTGGAGTTCTTGCGCTGACAAGCCCCGGAGAGCCGCATTGTTTTTGTCTTGGCGAAAAAGGCGGAACCGTGGTGTACAAATGCTTCAGCTTTATTCTGGAAAGCGTCAATGGGCTCGGGCAACTGGAGCTTCCTTTCCATAAAATTCTTTCACTTTATTCGGGCATGAATTTGTTCGGGATATTGATACCTGTAAAATTAAGCGACCGTCAGTTTCATAAGATAGGCGAGCTGATCGAAAAGGCGGCGGAACGGCTTGTCCTTGGGGATGCTTTTTCTCAGTTTTCCACGTGCTCCGCCATTCTGGAGCTGTTTGGCGCGCTTATACACGAGTTGTTCGCGCCGGGCAGGCGCGAGGCTGTGAGGCGAAGCTCTCCTCTTTCAATTTCAAAAGAAATGATAGAAAAGGACTACAACAAAAAGCTTTCCATAAAAGATTTGGCAAAAGCGTCGTCGCTTTCGGAAGGATATTTCATAAGGGCATTTAGAAAAGCCTACAAGACCTCGCCGATAGATTATCAGATGGAGCTGAGGATAAACGCGGCAAAATCCTATTTGTCAACAACAGAGCTGCCGATCAAGGAAATATCAACAAGGGCAGGGTTCAGCGATGTGTATTATTTTTCAAAGACATTCAAAGCACGCGCTGGCGTCCCCCCCTCCAAATTCCGAAAACTATCGCAAATTGCCCTGTGATTTATTCCGTTGTTTTTATGAGTTTGCTCCGATTATTTTGATATAAACTCTGTTCTCCCTGGAATTTCAAGCAGCTTGGATATTTTCACAGGATCAAGCGGGGACTGTGGCATATTCGCCAGCCATTGAACAGCGTTGACAAGAAATTTTGCGTTGTCAGCTCTGCGGAGATATTCTGGGATCAACATGCCGACAGATCCTAAGACCAGGACTTTACCTTTTCCTTGTTTAAACGCAATGCATAATGGTCTTGAGCCAGGCGCTTTTTTTGTGGGATAAATATTTTCAGCTTTTTCTGAGCTGCTGAATAGAGTTGCAAATTCAGGTTTGCTCTTTGAATAGGAAAATTTGATTGATGTCGGCGTGTAAACGCAGACTTTTTCAACTCCAAACATTATTGGATGTGTTCCTGAAACATTATACACTGGCGCAATCCTTGACAATACGCCATCTGTCTGCGATTCCAGCAAAGTTGTGTTGACTATTTTTAAGCCCCATTTTTTCAATAGTTTGTTTATGCGGCTGTTTGTATGCCAGTTGTTTCCCCATACTGGCATTCCTGCCACCAGGACAGAACCGCCGTCTTCCACATATTTCGCTATTATGTCGGCTTCTTCGCTTGTCATATAGCGAGTCCCCAAAAGCATCAGGATGTCAACTTTTTCAAGAGAATATTTTCTGCCTCCGTATGCTTTCAATTTCTTTGCCACACTCTTCTGAAAGCCTGCGTCAACCTGAAAGCCTGCCTCTTCCATTATAAGACGAACAGTGGGAACGCTATCAATTTCTGTGAACGGGGCAACAGAAGGTATGTAAGCAATTTTTTCAGCCTTTGGACTTGGCTGAAAATGCTTCAATAAAAATGCGCTTCGTTTTTTTGCGAGAGACATATTATATGTTTTTGTTGGCTCAATCTTTGCCTTTTCCAAAAGCAGGCATACTGGATTTTGATCTTTCATCGGGCGTGTTATTCCCTGTTGAATTTCTTCAGAAGTCCATGTTTCTTTGCCGGATGGAGACTGAAGCGACTGGAAGAATTGAGTGTCTGTCACTTTGTATTTCCCCTTTGGAAGTTTAAATCCAACGGGCTTAATATTTGCCAATTTTTGGCTGCCGCCGTAATCTTGAGCATAGAAAATATATCGTCCGTTTTTGCCTAAAACTTGTCTTTCCACATATTTGCAGGCGGGGCCTTTTATGCTTTTTACTTCAAGTTGAGGAAGAAGTTTATTATTTTTAATTACTCTTTTCAGGATATCCCCGAAGAGGTCCATTGAAGAATGAAATCCCAGAGTGTACACCATTCCTTTCCCGAACTCATTGCGCACAAGAACAGGGCGCCCGTTTTCGTCTTCAGCAATTATCTGAACTTTATCTGTCGGAATTATTTGAACGCCGGTTTCGCCAGTTAATTCAAACTTTTGCGCTTTGCCTTTTTGAAGCGAATCCTTCAAGATGATTGAAAAATCGCCATGCCGCCTGTCACCCCATTTTGTCCCCATGAAATCAACCGTATTTTCAAATGGAACGCCCGTCAAGTCATCCTTTGCTATGCTTCCGGCT
>CAZYVR010000066.1:0-20522 GCA_964651145.1 uncultured Victivallales bacterium
CCAGATTGCACGAAGCTCGCCCATAAGTTTTTCATAGCGTTTCTGAAAGCGCTTTGGCCCTTTATCCTCAATGTTTAGCTTGATCCCTGTTTCTTTTTGGAAAAGGTTGACGGTGTAGTCGCCATAGCCCATTTCTATGTTTTGCAGGTCGCGGTAGCTGCCTCTCACAAAGCCAGGAGCCCACCAGTTGCCTGTGATCAGGAACATTCCAGCCACCTTTCCTGAGTTGTCATAGCGCTGATAGATTTCAGAAATGCAATCCAGCAACATTTCGCCCATTTTTGGGTGCAAAAAATTTATTCCGCTTTTATCGCCGCCGGCAAGCTGCCTGCCGTGCCTGTCTACAAAATGCACGCCTTGTTTGCCGTCCCACATTTTTCTATCGCTCACTTTGTCTATTCCTGAAACGAGCATTTGAGGAGATGCCATGTATTCCACGCCAATCATGCATTTGATGCGGTTTTGATTGTACATCTTTATGGCAAGATATGGCGGATCGAGTTCCTTGTTTGAGACGCTGTGATTGTGTTTCAGTGAAGGATAGTCGCCCTGATTGTACATGTAAACGCCTTCCACCGTCATATTGCGTCCCTGAAAGCGGAGCAGCTTTATTTTTCTTTCTATGGCTTTGTACCAATGAAACCATGCGTCGCGGTGTCCGTTGACGCGCATTTTTTTGTCACCCATGAGGGGTTGTTCAGCCATTCCCGTGGTCAGGGTCATTACTGACATGCGTTCGTTGTGAGAACCGAACATTCTTTCAGTTTCTGGAACTTTAAGGGCAGGGAGGCCGCCTTCTATTTTGTAGATGTTTATTTCGCAAGCCGCCGCCGGATGCCCGCTGAATCCGCTCATTACCACAACGGCCGCTGACTCGCTGGCTGGATAATAAATGTAGCGTATTTTCTTTTTCCCGAATGACAATGGATTGTTCACTCCGGTGTATGCTGTGCCGGTGGCGGAATACCAGCCGCGGGAGGCATTTACAAAGTTGTTGCAGAAGCCTATCGGGAATTGTTCTACAACGCCTGAATAGACATAGCGGTCTTTGTTGTCGGGAACTACAATTTCAACAAGATAAGGCTTGCCTTTTTCCAGGGAATGAATGCGGTACGCGAAATAATCCCACCAGCTTGACCCGGTTTCGCGATACGTCATTCCATCGGCGGCAACTACTTTGCCTTTGTTTGTCTTTGCCGGACTGTACATTCCGGCGTGGTCTATAAATTCCTTGTCGTCGGCCACGTTTTTTGAGCAGTCAATGCGCCTTGCAAGCTTCAGTCGTTTGCTGAATTCTTCTTCAAAATCGGCAAGCGCAATTTCGTCCTGTTTTATGGGGCCGGCAATAATCAGTTCATCAAGGCGCTTTTCAATTTCTTTTCCTGCTTTGTCCAAAAGAATCCACTCCAGGCGATACGGGCCGACTTCTTTTGTCTTTATGTCAAAGATATAAGAATTAAGGCTGCCCTTTGCTTTGGCTTTGGGAGCCTTGACTGTTTCAGCCAGTTCTTTGGTCCCAGCCTTGTATATTTTAAGTTGAGGTGTGTATTTGTCTTTCACGCCTGCGGGAAGCTTTAGCTCAAATTTTGCGGTTTTTTTGTTGTTGAAAACAGGATATTCACTTTTATATGGCGACGCATCCAGCATTCCCATGTGGCGTGGGTCTACTCCTGTGTAGCCCAATTTTCCATCGGAAGTCGGATTGAGCGTGACTTGCCTTATGCCTTTATCGTGAAGTTTTGGGCTTTTCCATGCATTGTCGTTGTAGCTGAAATCCATCCAGTCTTTTTCGGCTTTCAGGGCGCACTTCCAGTTTTTGTCTCCGAGCAGACGCGTTATTTTGCCATTGCGCTCAACGCATATTCCTTCGAGAAGCCATTCAGGCGCTCCGCCTTGCCAGGAGAAAAACTCTCTTTTGAACGCGATAACATTTTCGCCTTTTTTCAGGTAGGGCAAAAGATCGACAGTTTTTACAGTGCCGTATGGATAGATATGCGTTCCGCTTGAGGCTTTTTTGCCGTTAATATAAAGGTCATATGTTTCCGGGGACTGAAAAGTGGCATGCGCCATGGCGGGTTTTTCTGCTAGATTTAATTTTTTGCGAAAATACACGATGGCTGAAGATGGGGCAATTTTGATGCTTTTTATTTTCACTGTGGCGCCTGGAGTGAGGCATTTAAATTTGAAGCCGCACATTCCGCGTCGCGCATGTGAATCCATTAAATTACGAACGTAGCCTATATCCCCTTCGAAGATTTGCTTACCTTTTCCTTTTATCTTGAATTTTTTGACAGGGCCGTTGTTTTTGTAAAAATCGCTTGTGCCGAATTCCCATGTTGTTTCAGGCGCGCTTTGATCCAGCTCCATGACAATGCGGTATCGGTCTTTTTTGTTTTTGCCCCATGTCGTGCCGAATCTCAAGCTAGGTTTTGAAAAGTCGTTTGGCTCCGGCCCAAAGGCAAAAAAGAAGCCCTTTTTGCCGGTAGTGAAAACCATTTGCCCGTTTTCTATTTTGTATTTTCCGTTTCCAAAATAGCCGTGTTCTTTTATCCAGTCCTTTGTGAAAATGCATGGCTCGCCGAATTCATCCATGAAAAAGTCGCTGCCAGTCCATACGCGGTCTTGGTCAGTGAATTTTTCGGGGTATTGCATGACTTTGCTTTTCCACTTGCTTTCGCTTTTGGGAATGACGTTTATTCCTAAATTGGGCGCGTCTTTTTCATACAGTATTTTTGTTCTTTCGGCTGTGTTTCCGATGTTTGCTATTCCCATAAATGACACGGCCAAGAGCGCACTTTTGATCAGTTTTTCCATAGTCCTGTTCCTTATGCTTGTAATGTATTTTATTTTCTGGTTAGTCTTCAATGAAATTATTAATCTGCCAATATGTGCCAAGCTTCCAGCTTTTTCTGGACGAAACGTGTCCGTCAATAAACAGAAAGTTGGCGCGACTGGAATGCGGCACGCCTATTTTGTCGGCATTGTTTAACACCACTTGGCAGTTGCTTCCAGAGCCGCATACAACGCTGGATGTGAAGCTTGCGTTTGTAACGTCAATCTCGCCCAGCAAGTATGTGTTTGATGGTTTTTGAATTTTGTTTAGCTTATACCCTGTTCCGTCTGTGCCATTGTAAATAAGGGAAAACGGGACGGCATACGAACGGTTTGTCCATACAGTATGCCTGGGTTTGCTGTCATTGGGGCACTTAAAGATTTGCCATTCTGAAAGGTTTGGGCACCAGCCCCATGCAGTGACAGGATAATTCAGGTAGTTTACGCCTATGTAATAGTCCCAGTGGTATTGGTTTGCGTAAAGAGGCAGCTCCGTTCCGTTGTCAGAAGGGGGCGCTATATGTCCGCCAAAATCTCCGCTGTACATAGCAAATCCGTTTCCGAGTTGCTTCATATTGCTGGCGCATGATATTCCCTTTGCTGTTTCCCTGGCTCGCTTCAGCGCAGGCAGCAGCATGCTTGCTAGAATTGCTATGATGGCTATCACGACGAGCAGTTCGATGAGTGTAAAAAGTATTTTTATCCTGTTCATTTTTTTATTCCCGGTCGCCAAATAATGGTTGATAAAATTCCCACGTTGAATTAATTTTGGCTTGAGACAGATCGCTGACATGATAATCCAGATAAAGAATGTTCATTCTGTTCTTGTGCGGATACCATGCGCATCCATTGGGGCCGTTATCTGTGCTTTTCCCGCCAATATATGTATATGTTGCGTCGCCTATTAGCAATCTTTTCGAAGGCTTGCTTATTCTTCCCCGGTTTAAGAATGTTTCGCACCAGTTCTGGTGGCTGGCATTATCCGGCACTCCCATCAAATTTGCGAGATGGGTTCCCATTCCGTAATCTATTATGGTTGTTGCGGTCAATGTGTTGGAAGGACAATCTAAAAGAGGGCAGTTTATGCTCATTGCTCCCCAGTATTGAGGAGCTGTCACTTGCAACAGGCCTGCTTGAAATAGCTTGCTTGTCCAGAAAAAGCTGTTGCCGTAAGGCCCGGGGCCTCCTGGAGCGGGCAAAACCTGAAAGTCTGCCTCGTAGGAGGCCATGCATATGCCCAGTTGCTTGAGGTTTCCCTTGCATTGGATTTGCTTCGCCATTTCCCGCGCATTTTTCAATGCCGGCATAAGCATGCTTGCGAGAATTGCTATGATTGCTATCACAACGAGCAATTCGATGAGTGTAAAATGTATTTTTATTCTGTTCATTTTAATGTTGCTCCTTTGTGGAAATCTGGTTTGACCATTATTTCGCCGATGTTTTTTTCGCCTGTTTCAATGATTCGTTTTATTTGTTTTATCAGCATGGCTGCGACTGGCTTTGTGCCGTGAGATACGGCGGATACAGGCGGATTGTGCATTGTGGCGTTGTCATAGCTGTTTACGGTAACCAACCCAATGTCTTCCGGTATCCGGCATTCTTCAATCAGGGCTTCGTAAAGAAATTCGATGTCATTGTCTGTGTGCAGAAACACTGAGTCAAAGCCGTTTTTGACTATTTCTGAGGCTGATTTGATGATTTTTACTATAACCTTGTAGCTTTTGCCAGAAATCCAGAATTCTGATTTTTCACTTATTTCGAGTCCGAATTCTCGGCAGCCGTCCATAAAGCCGCGCACGCGGCGTTCATACGGCACATACGGAGGTCTTCCGTCTCTGATCAGCTTGTCGCAAATAAACGCGGGCTTTTTGTATCCGTGCTCCGCCAATTTTTTTGCGGCGAGAAAACCCGCCGCGTAATTGTCCATTGCCACGATATTCTTGAAGAGTTCCCGGTAGTGCTCTTCTGTGGTGATTATTGTTTTGTCTGACATGTTACGGAGTTCGTCTTTGACCAAGCTATTGTCAACTGTGGTTAATATCAGAATTTCCGGCAAGTTCTTAAAGAGGCTGCGGCAATCTTCTTTGCTTGCGGAGTATGGAGTCAAAATAAGTTTTGTTGAAATGTTTTCGGCTTCAGCCATCCGGGAAAGCGCGGTCCATAGTTTGTTCCATGCGGGATTGCCAACCATTCCCTTGCCATTGGCAATAAAAGCAAAGCTGCCGACAGGCGAAGGAGCCACAGCTTCCATCGATAGCGAGCGGGCGCGGCCTTTTTTTATGATGAGTCCTTTTGTTTCTTGAATTTCAAGCACGCGACGCAATGTTTCCCGGCTGCAGAAAAGCTTTTCGCACAGAGCGCGCTCGGCTGGCAGCATCAATTCCCCGTTCAGGCGCATTTGCTCAAGAAAGACCTTGAATTTTTCTACGGTCTCCTGTTGCGTTTGATATGGCCGGGCGGTCTGAATCATTCAAGCTCCATTGTTTTTTTAATGGTTATATATCATATTATACCCTACGGTCTAAAGATTGTCAAGCCCTCAGCTTGGATGATTCAGGAAAAAACTGACGCATTACGATGAAGATAAAGGTGTGAATCCAGTTGAATTATTGCTGTATCGTGGGTAATATAAGCGTTTTGATGTATTTTTTGTTTTAATATCAAGGGGAAGATTGATGAGATTTGTTAATTTATTGATTATTGGCGCGTTTGTCGCCGTGGCTTTGCTGACATCGTCATGTCAATCCACTGGTTATAATAGAGCGCGCGCGGTGGAAAGGGCTCGCAAATTTGCGCTCAGGAGGCTGAGAGACCTTCCCGAAGAAACCAGGGCTTATATCAGATATACTCCTCCTGTGTTGAGGGATTCCGCTATTTTTGTCCGACAGGACGCCGAAATAGAGTCTAAGCATAATATCTACCAGACCTGTATTATCTGGTCGCCGCCAGAGCTTGAATATGACATTGTTGTGTTTGGCGTCAGCGAGCGTCGTCTTGACGATTGGTATCCGAATCAGCTTATCCTAAAGCGCTTTGTTCCACTTGACAGCGCCAGAGATGAAGCGACAACCTTGTCAGTCAAATATGTGATGAATAATATGCTTTATCTTTCGGACAATGTCAGAAACAGAGTCCGTTTTGCGCCGCCGCGCGTTGTCGCCACTGATTTTTCTCTGTACGACAAAAGACTGCGGGAAATGCTGAAAGAGAAATATTCGGAGTATCAGAATATTCTTAAAGGGCTGGCGGAGGCTTTGGGAATAAAAGAAGAAAAGAAGAACAATTACATTCAGACCTCGATGGTGTGGGATACCGACGTGCCCAAAGACAAAGTGGTGGTTGTCGGCATTGGCAGAGCGAACTTCGGTGGTTGGGCTCCTGTCTTTTCCATGCTTATGCCGGAAAAATATTTGAATTCCAATACTCTTTACAGAAGAACAGCCGCCCTGAAAGCCATAAAATTTGCGGAATACAACTTGAAAGGGGTGGATGCAGCGATCGCCGGGGTAATTCGCGTTGCGGCTCCTGACTATATCAGAACAGATTTTGATTTGGGAACTGATGCTTCTGTCAAAGGCTCGACGCAGGTTCAGTCTTCCATTGTTTGGAAGGTGCAGAGAGGCAAGCGCAGCCTTGTGGTTGCCGGCGTTGGCGAGCCTGGATTTAAAGGCTGGAAACCGTTTAAAGCTGTTTTTTGCTCCAAAACGGACCTTCTTGATCGCAATATTTCCCGGGAATTGGCCACGGAAAAGGCTTCCGCATTTGCGCTTGAAAAATTAGGCGCCCTTTCGGAGGAAATGAAAAAATTGCTGGCGGACGGCAAGCCGAAGCCGCTCAGGTCAGATTTTAATCTTGGGCTTGACAACGAAGCTGGCATAAAAGGCGTCGAAAACGCGAAACTGGTTCAAAATTCATTCGTATGGACAGGCAAGGACAAAGACAATCAAATAGTGGTGAGTGGGCTTGGAGAAGTTTCTCTTGAAGGCTGGTCGCCGATTGTGGCTGCCATCAGATCCTCCAAGGATATAGAAGAGCATAATGTGAATGTTAAAGATGCCATAAAGCGCGCCCGCGCTTACGCTGAAGATCATCCCGCCAATATAACTTATAAAGAGGAAAGGCGCATTCTTGCTGTAAAGCCGAAAATATATGAAACTGACTTTAATGTGAAAGCCATATTAGAAAAAGTGAAGGGCAAGGAGGTCTACTTTGCTGCTGAACCAGGCAAGCTTCAGTGGTCGTTTGTCTGGGATGCCGATGAGAAGGGTCGCAAAATTGTCATTATCGGCCAGGGCAAAGAGGACATGTCGGAATGGGCTCCGGAAATAATGTCTTCGGAAACTGATGCCGAAGTCGAAAATTGTATTTTTAAATAATGGAGAATATAGCCTTATGAAGAGCATGACAGGATTTGGACAGGGAGAGGCATGGTCTGGGAAAAAGGCCAAGATTAATGTTGAAATATCTTCGCTTAACAGGAAACAGTTGGACTTGCGTCCAAACATGCCGCGCGAATTTGCCGTTTTTGAGCCGCTCCTTAAACAGCTTGTTTCAGAAAAAGTGGCAAGAGGCGCGATAAATGTGTCTGTAACTATGGAATATGGAGCCTCTGCTTCGGCAAACAGGGCTGTTATTGACGAGAGGTTGGCGGCTGAGACGTTGAAGAAGTGCGCGAGGCTGCAGGAACGCTTTGATCTGCCAGGGCGCATAGAAATCGCCGACATCATAAAAATTCCCGGAATAGTGGAGGTCCAGTTGCCGCGTCTTGATGTTTCTGATTTGCAGGAAACTTTCGAGCTTGCCGTGGGCGCCGCTCTTGACGCGCTTGTCGCAATGAGAAGCGAAGAGGGCGATAATTTAAAAAAGGACTTGAAGAAGCGCGTGGATGATTTGCGCAGCCTTGTTGATGAAGCGAAGTCTCTGGCCAAAGACATTCCCGTCAGGCAAAGGGACAGGTTGCTGCAGCGTTTGAAAGACGCTGATATTCCAATGGACGCAAGCGATGAGCGTATATTCAGGGAGCTTGTTATTTTTTCAGACAGAGCCGATGTTTCTGAGGAAATAACTCGTCTGGGCAGCCATTTCGACCAGTTTGTTGAGTTTATTAATGACGATGAAAAACCGATTGGAAGAAGCATTGATTTTCTTGTTCAGGAAATCAATCGTGAAATAACAACTCTCGGCAACAAAGCAGTGGACACGCGAGTCTCTCCGCTGGTGGTGAAGCTGAAGACTGGTCTGGAAAAAATAAGAGAACAAGTGCAAAACGTTGAGTGATCGCGTTTAACTTTATTTGCAAAGGGAAAAAACATGCATAATTGCTACAAATGCCTTGAAGCCAGCCGCTGCGAATTTTTGGACGAACTTGTGGACAAGCTGTGCTCCACATATCAGGACAAAAAAGGAATAAACCATATAGAGGGCGCCAACCTGCCTCAGGAAACCGAAGTTCTTCAAATCATAAAGGACTTAATGGAGGTGGTCTTTCCCGGATTCAGCGGAGAGAAAAACTACAGCATGAAAAACATCCGATATAATGTCGGCGAAATATTGTCAAGAATTTATGCAGAACTCCTGGATCAGATTTTTCGCTCATTCAGATATGGCAGCGCGATTGATAATTGCGAAGAGTGCGACCTTCACGCGATGGCCATAGATGCCACAACAAAGCTTCTGGAGAGCATACCGGGAATTCGCGAGACAATGAAGACGGACGTCGCGGCCGCGTATGAAGGCGACCCAGCCGCCAGAAATCTTGACGAGATAATAATGAGCTATCCAGGCGTGAAGGCTATTACTATCCAAAGAATAGCGCATGTGCTTTATCATGAAAAAGTGCCTCTTATCCCAAGGATGATGACAGAATACGCGCACCGCATCACAGGAATCGACATTCATCCCGGAGCTCATCTCGAACACGGCGTTTTTATTGACCATGGCACTGGCGTTGTCATAGGGGAGACCGCGATTATTGGAAACAATGTGAAAATATATCAAGGAGTCACTTTGGGCGCGTTGAGTTTTCCCAAGGACGCTTGCGGCAAGATTATAAAGGGCGCAAAGCGTCATCCCACAATTGAGGACGATGTGACCATCTATTCAGGAGCCACTATCCTCGGAAACATTCTTATCGGCAAGGGCGCGGTTGTTGGAGGCAATGTCTGGCTGACGGAAAGCGTGGAGTCGGGAACCATGGCGCTGTCGGCGCATCCCGAACTGAACCTTAAAAACAGAAGAAACAAAAAACAGGAAAATAAGGAAATTTAAAGTGAACTATCTTTCCGCTTTGAATGCCGCCGCCGCAAAGGCTTTCAAGGACTATTTGAAAGTCCGAGACAATGAAAATGTTTTGTTGATATTTGACGATTCCACAGAAGAAATAGCCAAAGCATTTGAAGCGTCAGCGAGCGAACTTGAGATAAGCCTGACCACGCAAAAAATAGAATTTACCGGAGTGCACGGGGAGAATCCCGACGACAAGACATGCTCCATGATGAGAGAGCATGCCGTCATCATAGCCCCCTCCAGATTTTCACTCACGCATTGCCAGGCTATGACTGAAGCTCGAAAAGCCGGAGCGCGCGTGGCAACGCTCCCTGGAATTAATGCAGATATGTTTGCGCGCGGATTGACCATTGACCCGGAAAAGCTCAAAAGGGACGGCGAGCGCTGGATAAAAGCGATGTCCGGAAAACATGCTGTGCGCATTAAAACAGAGACAGGGACCGACATGGAGTTTTCCATAGGCCAATATCCTGTGATCAATGACGACGGGTGTATCTGGGAGCCTGGCAAGGGCGGCAATCTTCCGGCGGGAGAAGTGTTTGTGGCTCCAGACCTTGGAACAGCGAATGGCACAGTGGCTATAGACGGCTCCATAGGATGCTTTGATTGGCAGCCCGACGACGAGCCCGCTGTTGTGACTCTCAAAAATGGCTCGGCTGTTTCCTTCGAAGGCAAGCGCGGAAAGGCTCTTGGGCAAATGTTGGCGGCGCACGGCGACAAAGGCTTTGTGCTTGCTGAATTCGGTATAGGAACAAATCCGCAACTCAGATTGTGCGGAGACTTGTTGGAGGATGAAAAGGTAAAAGGAACAATACATTTGGCGTTCGGCAATAATTGCGGATTTGGCGGCGACAATGACGTGCCGGTTCATATTGACGGACTCGTCCTTGCGCCCGATGTGATTGTTGACCGCGCGGAACTTATGAAAAAAGGAAAGTGGCTGATCTGATGGAATATGTAAAAGACCAACTTGCGGAAGTGCGCGAGGCTGTGGCGCTTGCCGAAAAAGCATCGGGCAGAGCTCCGGGCGAAGTGAAGCTTATGGCTGTCAGCAAAACATTTCCCCCGGAAGCCGTCGTTGCCGCATATGAGGCGGGACAGCGCATTTTCGGGGAGAACCGCGTTCAGGAGCTCGAAACAAAAGTCCCTATTCTGCCAAGTGACATTGAATGGCATCTTATAGGCCATCTTCAGAGCAACAAGGCTCCAAAGGCCACAACCCTCGCGGCTTACATTCATTCCGTGGACTCTGTCAAGCTTTTAAGCCGCCTTGACAAATTGGCGGAAGAAAGCGGAGCGCGTCCCAAAATTCTCCTTGAGCTGAATATTTCAGGCGAGGAGTCCAAGTTTGGAATGACAGATGAAAAAGAATCCATGGCTTTGGCTGATGTTGCCGTGAAATGCAAAAATATCGATTTTGTCGGTCTTATGACAATGGCCGCATTCGGCGCCGAGAACGGCGAATTGCGAAGAGTTTTCTCGGGACTCAGGCTTTTGCGCGACAAAATGCAAAGTGAGTTTGACGTGAAATTGCCGGAGCTTTCCATGGGGATGAGTTCCGATTATAAAATAGCCATTGAAGAAGGCTCCACTTTTGTCAGAATAGGAACCGCCATCTTCGGAAAAAGGAATTATGCTGTATGAATAAAGACAATCCAAAAATTCTGCTTGTCGGCGCGGGCGCGGTCGGAACATATTTTTGTGGAAGACTGGCTCAGGCTGGCGCAAAGGTGTCTGCTGTTTCACGTTCCGATTATGATGTGGCAAAAGATGCCGGCTACGATATAAAAAGCATCGACGGCGATTTTATTTTCAAGCCGGAAAATGTTCTCCGGAGTTCCGATGAATATGCGGACAAGCCTGATTACCTTGTGGTTGCAATGAAGTCTTTGCCTGAGCTGAATATTCCAGAGATTATAAAGGGCGCTGTTTCTCCTGAAACCTCCATTGTTCTTATTCAGAACGGCATTTATATCGAGAAGGATATTGCCAGCGCGTTTCCAGATAATGAATTAATCAGCGCGGTCGCTTTTATTGGCGTAACCAGAATCAGGCCCGGCTTTGTTGAGCACAAAGGAGCTGGCCGCCTGGAAATGGGCATTTATCCCAAAGGCAAATCCGACAAGCTGCGCGCCTTGAACGAACTGTTTGAAAAGGCTAAAGTGAATTGCGAAATAGTTGACGACATAGAGGAAATACGTTGGCGGAAAGAGGTGTGGAACGTCCCGTTTAATTCTATTTCCGTGCTCGGGCGCGCCGACACTAAAATGATTGTTTCAAATCCGGTCACATTGGAGCTTGCCAGGAATATGATGACGGAAGTTTGCGCGGTCGCTGAGGCCAACGGACACAAATTGTCCGACAGCATTATCGATGACAATATTAATTACACCATCGAATATCCAGCCTACAAAACAAGCATGCTTGTTGATTTCGAGAATGGGCGCCCCATTGAAAAAGAGTCTATTCTTGGGCATGTGATTAAAGCTGCGGAAGATAAAAATATTTCTGTGCCGCATTTGGAAAGTGTATACGCGTTGTTGAACCTTCTGGACAACAAGATTGTTCGGCCTTGATTTTGTGAGTTTGGAGATATTGAATCATGAGCATTTCTGCAGGCGCATTGGATTCGCATAATAAAAAAATCAGAAATCTAAGCATTGCCTGGCTGGTGAATTCTCTGGCCTATTCAATAACTTACCCTTTTATACCGCTTTACTTGCATGGGGAGCGCGGATTGTCCATGTCTATGGTTGGCCTTATTTTTCCGATCATGGGAGTGGCCGTTATGTTGGGGCCCATGATTTCCGGAGCAGTTGTCGATGTGGTCGGACGCAGGAAGGTTTTGATTGGCGGGCCTTTGCTCAGGGGATTCATATTTTTTATACTTGCTGTTTTCGCTTTGTTTGACGCGCCGTTTTATGCCTTTGCCATTGCTCTTTTTTTCAGCGCGGCGACGGGAACTTTTTTCCAGAACGCCTCAGACGCGTATTTGACGGATATAACAACAATGCAGGAGCGTCCCAAAGCCTATGGCGTTATCAGGGTGGGCACAAATGTCGGCTGGATGCTCGGGCCAATGATTGGCGCATTTCTGGCAAGGACGCCATTTTCTTTGCTTTTTGCCCTTACCGGATGCCTTTGCATAGGCGGCTCTTTTTTCATACATTCCACTATTCCCGAAAGCATCAAGCGTTCGCTTTCGGACAAGACTGCCCCCAAAAACGAAGTTTCTTTTTATAAAATACTTGCCGGGGATTTTCCATTTCTGCTGACAATGTTTTTTGCCTTTTTGCTGTTTTTGCTTACTTCACAGCTATACTCCACTTTTTCGGTCTACAGCACGCAGATTGTCGGTGTGAGCAAGAATGCTTTGGGATTTATTTACGCCTTCAACGGGCTTACCATTATTCTCCTCCAGATTCCTTCCAACCGCTTGGCGCGGAAGTTTAGACTTGAGACGTGCATAGTGGTTGGAGCTTTGTTGTATACTTTCGGATATTTAACTTTGGGATTCAGCGCAAGCTGGTGGCATCTGATTATTTCCATAGTAATCCTTACACTCGGCGAAGTTGTTGTGATTCCGGCTCTGTTCACTCAAACCAGCTTCTTTTCTCCTCCTGGAATGACCGGGCGGTATATGGGCGCCTTTGGCATGGTTCGCGGCCTGGGATATTCAATCGGCCCATACATCGGGTCATTGCTCTTTGCCCGATTTGCTTATGACTCCATGATGTTCTGGGGGCTGCTGACTATTTTCGGGGGCATTGCTTCTTTGGGCTTTTGGGGCATGGCTGTTTTCAAGCGCAAGAATATTTAAGAGCCTGAAAATGTATGGCTTAATTTTCAGGCTCAATATTCATTCTATTTTATTTATTTGGCATAGGTTTTCATATTGTCCAGCTTTATTCCGCTTCCATGCAGGACGCGTTGGACTATGCCGCGATTGATGTCAAGATGATCAGCCAAAGAGCGAATCGTCCAGCGTTTTTTCTCAGTCGGAGGGTGACAGGCGTGAAATGTTATTTTAAGCCTTGTGTTGTCTCCATATTTTTGCGGCTGCCCCGGGCGCGAATTGTCTTGCAATCCTTCAAACCGGTCCATAATGAAGCGGCTTTTCCACTTGCATATTGTGGCTCTTGAAGTGCCTAGTTGTTCTTCTATTACTGAAACAGGCACGCCGTCTGCGGACATGGTTATTATTTTTGCGCGCAAAGCGAGGCATTGCGGGCTTGATTGTTTTCTTATTATTGCTTCGAGTTCTAATCTCTCCAGTTTGGAGATGCGAATTCTTTTTATGTTTTCGCTCATAATTTGCCTGTCTGCTTTTCAGTGTTTAACAATTTACGTGTTTTCTGTTTTTCTCTTCTCTTCTTTTGCGCGCTTAATGTTCGACAGGCCAAAGCGCGTTTTGTTCCACGTATACCGCAATATTTTTGATTTTTTTTACTTTTAACGCCTTGTGTATTAAATTGATAAACTTAAAGGGGTATGAACTGCAAGGTTTAAAATGCCAAGTGTCAAAACAATTAGTATGCTTCGTCTTCTTTAAGCTTCAAGCTTGGCTTTATTGAGCTTTTTTTGCCTCAAGTTATTAAATGGGGTCTTGACTTTTTTGTTAACACGAGTTAACTTATGTGTTAACACGAGATAGCAAGGAGCTGTTTGATGATTACAATGCAGGATATAGCCAAAGAAGCTGGAGTGAGTCGTTCGGCTGTTTCTTTTGTCCTCAATAAGAACAAGCTTTCTGAGCGCATCGGGGAAGACACACGCAAACGCATAGAAAAGGCCGCTAAGCGTCTGGGGTATGCCCCCGACGAGATAGCGCGTTCTATGGTGACCGGGACAACTAAGACTCTGGGGCTTATTGTTGACTGTCACATAGAGACTGAATATGGCTCCAAAATGATTGCCGGTTTGATGAAGCGGGCAGGCGAGCGCGGATACTTTATAAAATTGTACAGGATCAGCAATGATGATTTAAAAGGGCTTTTGAATTTTTGCATTAGTCAGCGTCTCGCCGGAGTGATTTTGCGCGCTGGAATGTTGCTCGAAGATCAGGAGAAGTTTCACAGGGAGCTTGCCAAGAGAAGCATTCCTCTTGCTTTTTTTGCCGCTGTGAATGCTATTCCCAAAGGCATTCATGTTATGTCCAATGATTATCAGGGGGGACAATTGGCTTTTGAGCATCTTTATAAACTCGGGCATCGCAGGTTTATGCTGATTTCCAGGCATTCCGGTTTGTATGTTAATGAGAGAATGGGAGGATTTCTTGACGCGATGGAGAAAGCTGGCATTAAAAATGACAAGGAGCATGTCTTTTTGGCGAAGGGTGTAGCACAGGAGCAGGTTTCTGAGAAACTGAAAAAAATGCCCAACAATCCGACGGCTATATTTTGTTGCACCGATTATCTCGCCGCCACCGTGTTGACCAACTTGCTTGCAAACGGAGTGAAAGTTCCCGAGGATATCTCTCTTGTGGGATACGGCAAGTTGCGCTTCACTGAATATTTGGCTCCAGCATTGACTACAATTGAAGAATTTCAGGCCAAGCAAGCTGAACGCACTATTGACTTGATGTTGAAGGCTATAGAAGATGGAGACAAAACATCTTACAAAGAAAAAAAATATGAATCCACAGATGTAAAGCTGATAGCCCGCCAGTCGACTGCTTTAGTTGAGCCAGCAAAGCATAAGGAATATAACAAATGAAATATTTGAGGGCACATTTTACACTCATCGAATTGCTCGTTGTAATAGCCATCATAGGAGTGCTGGCCAGCATGTTGCTGCCGGCTTTGAACAAAGCGCGTGACAGGGCGAAATCAATATCATGTCTCGCAAATGTTAAGCAGATGTCCACTGGAGTGACAATGTATGGTGGAGACTATGATGGCTGGATGCCTGTTTCCAGAGGTGGCGCTGATCCTGATATGGCGAGTTACTGGCGCAAAGAAATAGGTGTTTATCTGGGGTTTGACGACAGACCGCTTGAATGGTCTTCCGAGTATTATGGAAGCGGGGTTTTCAGGTGTTTGTCTTTTGATGACTATATCATTGACGGGCATGAAGTTTTTCAAGGCGGTTACGGGTGGAACAGTTTTCAAATGGGAAGCGAGGATGGGCATGCAACTTTGTATAGACGCAAATTATCTGAGGTGACAAAGCCGTCTGAATCAGCTTTGGTTGCTGACTCTCTGGATTACGTTGAAAATCCGGCCACAGAATATTATATGGCTGCGACCATAGAGATGCCCACCAGATGTGATGCCTTCAGATTCGGAATCAACGGTATGGCCAATCGCCATATTGGGGGCATGAATGTATTGTGGGCTGACGGGCATTGTTCCTGGATGAATCGCAATGACATGTATAGCGGCTTGGATGGCAACCGCAATTATTATTATGCGAGAGTTAAATAAATTCAAAAATGAAAGGTTTTTTATGAGAATACGCTTATTGCTCAGTTTGTTTGGAGTTGCTGCGTTGGCTTCTATTTATGGCTGCGCGCAGTTTGGTCCTGAATGGGAAAGTCCTATAAGAGCGGGAAGCAAGCCGATGTTTGCAGCAGGCGCAAAAGGGCAATGTCTGAAAAGATTCAAGCCGCCTGGCAAAGTCAATCTGACTGTTGATGTGTTTTCTGCAAACAAGCAAAACATTACTGTTTCAAACACTCCTCCTATTATGACTGGACGTGAAGGCGCAATAGCTTTTTGGATAAAAAACAGCTCCCCGTTCTGGAATACTGTGTTTGACACATATGATTTTCATTTGAACAAGGACAGGGACAGAATTTCAATTTGCATTGCCCCTGTGGATGCCAAGCTGCTTTCAGACACAGATCTGTCGCATTGGCAAAGAGGGCGTGTCAATGTTACGATCATAGGGAAGAATGGGACAAAGACTCAGTTGTCATCCAAGCCATTTAAAATAGCGTCCTGGAATCATGTGAGTTTGACATGGAATTCTTCGGAAGTTCTTTTATTTTTTAACGGCAAAAAAGTGGCGTCAAAACCTTTGCCGTCCACCCCGGAACTCTATTTGACTGATGAATTTCATCTAACAAGAAGCTATATGGGCGATATTGATGAAGCCGTTATTTTTGACAAAAAACTTTCCCAAAAAGAAGTGGCAAGGCTTTGTGCAAACAAAGATGTCGACAAGATGAAAGGGCTTGTCTTTTATATGCCCTTTGAAGGCGATTTGAAATATAAAGCAGTGCGAAAAACACTAGAATTCAAGGAGCCCATAATAACCTTTCCGCGCAAAAGGCAAGGCTATTACACAGTTGGAACCGAATTGCCGCTGAAAGCATCCATTCCGGCGTGCGTCGCAAAAAATGAAAATTACTCCCTTAACTTTTCTTTGACAGATATTGACGGCAAAGAAATATTGAATAATGCAGCAACTTTTTCAGCGCAAAGCGGCAAGGTCGCTGAGTATTCAATCAACATAAAAGCTTCGACGTGCGGAGTTTATTGGCTTGATGCAGTTCTGAAGGATTCTAAGGGCAAAGAGCTTTACAAAAAGACTTTTAATTTTGCGTATATAACAAAACTTCCGCCTTTGTCTGAGGTGCCTGCTTCGTCGCCGCTTGGCGTTCAGCCAATGGTTGACGGAAAGATGCCGGAAGGGCGTGTGCTTGGCGCAAAGTGGGACCGTTTCTGGATGCGGCCGGCATGTTGGGAAAATATTGAACTGCAGCCAGGAGTTTTTTACTGGGGCGAGCTTGACGCATTGGTTGAGGAGGCCAGGCAGGCGAATACTGAGATTCTTTTTACAATACATGGCACGCCGGAGTGGCTCAGCTCAGCGCCGTCATCCGATGAAATACAGCGCGACTATATGCGCCGTTACGGCAAGAAGGCGCCGCTGTATAAATTGACAAAATTAATAAACAGTTATGAACCCAAAGATTTAAAAAGTTATGAGCGTTTTTTGCGTGAACTGGTCGGACGATACAAGGATAAGATAAAGCATTGGGAGATATGGAACGAGCCTAACGCAAGCTTTCTCGTTAGAGAAGGCAGCAAGGCTAAGGCTTATGTGCGTTTGTTGAAAACGGCTTATAAAACAATACATGAAGTTGACTCTGAAGCCAAGGTGGTCGGCGGCGACGCTGCTCCTTATATTTTGCCATGGACTAAGGATATATTGGATGCCGGAGCTTGGCCATATTTCGATATTTTGTCTGTTCATAATTATAATTACGGCTCTTCTATAAAGTGGAACCGACAGAACTTGATAGGGAAAGTTAAAAAACTTTTATTTGAACGCACTGGCAAAGACATTCAAATCTGGAACACTGAGACGGGATTTGGACAGATAGCCAGAGTGAATGGACGTCCAATGTTAGAGAAAGATTTTATAAAAAAGTATAAAGATATTTCAGTGAAAATAGTTGAGACTACAACAACTGAGCGAAGGTGCGCGTGCTGGGAGGTGCAATCTACGATTATCGACCTTTCAAACGGCGCAGACAAAACTTTCCTGCATTCCGGTTTTGGCGTTTCCCGTTTCTCTGGCACACATGAACATTTCCCGACTGAAAAAGGCGTGGCGTATGCGGCTATGTCAAAAGTCCTTTCATTCAGCAAAAAGGTGGACAGGCTTCCATTTGACGATTTGGATGTCGCGCTTTTCAGAGTTGAAGACCTGAATGGCAAAAAGGCTGCAGTCATGTTTGCTATAAAAAAAACAAGCCTATATTTTCCTGTTGATAAAAACAAGACATATCATGGCATGGATTTTCTTGGCAATCCTCTGAGCTTCAAAGCTAAAAATGGCTTGTTGCATGTGGAGTGCGGCATGGAGCCCATTTATATTTTTGACGTTTCCGATAAATTCAACGCTGTAAAGTTTATTGACATAGAAGCTCCTTCAGAGATAATGCCCGGAAAAGTTTTAAAGGGCAAGGTAACTGTGGCCAATCCGTTTGCAACAGCCTTGAGAGCGAGGCTTGTCGCGGTTGTTCCCAAGGGATGGAAGCTGCAAATGAAAAACAATATATCCATGGAGCCGGGACAGAAAAAGGAGATTCCTTTTCTTATTGATGCCGGAAAACCGGAAAGAGGTGACTACAACGTTCAGTTTAACATAGAAGAGGACGGCAAGACAATTGCAACAAACGATGCTTGTTTTCTGTGCAAAGGCACACCGGTTGCAATCTATAAAACCTCCAAGCCTGTTAAGCTTGACTCTGCGTCTGTTGACTTCTTTGAAGATATAAAAGGATGCAAGGTCGACTCGATAAAGCATGTTAAAGTAGGCTTGCCCAATCCTATGTTTCCAAAGCGCTTTCCATGTTGGAAATCTTCGGAAGACTTGTCTTATACAATAAAGGCAACTTGGAAGTATGACGACGCGTTGTATTTGCTTATGAATATAGCTGATGACAAATTGCATGTGTCCAAAGATGGAAAAGATCCCTACAATAAAGACTGCATTGAGCTGTTTTTCGATGGGAGAAGCGAGGCCGAGCTGGACAACAAGGATAGGAGCTCCGGCACTGAGCAAATATTTATAATTCCATCTTTGACCCCTCAAATGTCCAAGTGCAAAGTTGTTAATTTTAATCTTAAGCCAACTGTCAAAGCTGAATTCGTTGGCAGAAAAACAAAAGATGGCTATATGGTTTTAGGCAAAATAATGCCTCTTAAAGGAAGTTGTTTTAAGCTTGTTCCAGGCTGCAAATTCGGGCTTGATGTCGCGGTGGATGATTGTGACAAGCCATCTTTGCATAAATCACGCAAAGCTCAAATGGTGTGGCTGGGCACAGAGAAAAACCATAAAGACACTTCCAAGTGGGGCCGGTTTATGCTTCATCTTGAAAAGAAATAATGAGGGAGACAATGAGCAAGTATATTTTTCTGACATTTTTTTTGTCCTTAAAAATTTATGGTTCAGCCGTGGATGGGATATCGCTCGAGAACTGGAAAGAGTTCAGCCACAAGCTGAGACAGGACAAATCGCTGGTTATGTATTTTACTTTTGAAAAAGAAACGGATGCTCTGGTGTTGAAGAATAAAGCTCACGGCAAAAACGCGTCAATGTTTGACGCAAAGCTGAAAGAGCCCATCTGGATACCCGGACGGTGGAAAGGCAAAACAGCCATTAGTCTCGACGCAGTTCCTGTGGTTGTCGCGCCATATAATATAGAAAACAAGCAGTTCACTTTTGAAATGTGGTTCAGAAAAAACGGATGCGGCGCAAAGCGCGGCAATAACAACAGCAAGAGCGGAACCCTTGCGGGGCAGTCCGGCTATAATAGTGGCTGGCGCATAACCACAAAATGTGATCTGGAAAACAAGCCTGTGCGATTTTCTATTGGCGGCAAAGATGTTCGTTTTTCAGTTGAGAGCACGAACATAAAAGATTTTATATGGCATCACTTGGCAGTGACTTGGAACGGAAAGGTTGTTAGGATCTATGTGGATGGAGAACTCAGCCAATCTAAAAAGTTTGATGGCGATTACACGCCTGTGTCTGGGGAAAAAGGCTGGGAAAAATTTAAAATAGGCGGCTATACCGGGCTTGGGCTTGGAAGCGTCAAGCTGGATGTTGGCGAGCTGGCTATTTTTAATCGCGCGCTGTCGGCGAAAGAAATAGAAAAGCACAGATATATGATTTGCTCCGACTAATTCGGGGCTTTGACAAAACAGAACGGAGGTCTATAATGAAATATTTGAGAATGCATTTTACTCTCATTGAATTGCTCGTTGTAATAGCTATCATTGGAGTGCTGGCCAGCATGTTGCTGCCGGCTTTGAACAAAGCCAAGCAAAGAGCGCATTCTATTTCCTGCCTTGGCAATCAAAAACAGATGTCCGCCGGGATATCGATGTATGCCAATGACTATCAGGGATGGCTGCCTGTCATGCTCTGGGATTTTTTTTACGTTGAATGGCGCAAGGACATTAACACCTATGTGGGCATGGATGACAGACCGCTTTCCTATTCGTCTGACTATTACAGCACGGGAGTGTTCAGGTGCTCTTCATTTGACGAGAAACTTGCGGGCGGCAAGAAGTCTTATGGAGGCGGATATGGATGGAACTATGTGTATATGGGGCGGGCCGATAACGACGCCAGCAAACCGCGAGTGAAGCTCAACAGCATTGCTCAACCTTCCGCTTCAGCTCTTTGCGGCGACTCTTTGGATTACTTGGACAATCCCGCGACTGAGTACTATATGGCGGCTTGCATGTTGTCGCATCGCTTTGGGAGAATCGACTGGCTAGCCAATCGTCATTTAGGGGGCATGAACGTTGTATGGGGCGATGGGCATTGTTCATGGATGAGCCAAAAAGCAATGTGGGATGGCGAGAACGGAGACAATGAGTACTACTATACTTGAGAGTACCGAGTTCTTTGGTGTTAAGAACCGATTTCCTTATCTGTTA
>CAZYVR010000067.1:0-20417 GCA_964651145.1 uncultured Victivallales bacterium
ATTAACAGATAAGGAAATCGGTTCTTAACACCAAAGAACTCGGTACTCTCAAGTTTTTTAAATTGGCGATAATTTCTTTTGAAAGAAACAGCCTTGGATGATCCTGCTTTATTTTTTTGATAAAAGAATAGTCATGCTTTCCCACATTTTTATCCATAGCGAAAAGAGCGCTCGCAAAAGCAATAAAAATTGCGGCTATAAGTTTCTTTTGCATTTTTTGTTTCCTTGCTGTTATTTATTTAATATTTTTTTTGTCCAGTTTTGCATTTGAGAATAAGAATAAGGCTTGTTTTCGCCTGTGAGTATTGTAAAATTATTGCACTCCCGTTTAAATATTTCTTTTGCCTGAGATAATGTCAGAGTCTGTTTTTCTGCGCCAAGAGGGTCGACGATAAGAGAGGGCATGTTCTCAAGCCAGTCAATTAACTGTGGGATATCATAATGAAGAAGGATATTGGGGAGAAATGCGTCATGCGACCACTGGCAGGATTCGGATTCACATAAAGACATAAATGACGATAGCATCTCAAGGCATGCCACTCCTGCCGCCGGAGGAGATGTGGCGAGTCCATCGCACCGACTTGCCGCCGCGACATGAAGGGCAACGACTGCGCCCATTCCTCTGCCCGCCACAATAATTTGGCTCTCATCTATTTCCGGCCTGTTCTGCAGGTAATAGAACGAAGCCAATGCGTCTCTGACTCTCATCGCAAGCACGTGGTCTCCCAAAGCTGTCGAAACATAGCCAATCCATCTTTCCGGCGAAGCCCACGATGCTGCGTCAAAAGGAGTCAAGCATGGCTTTGTGTCGCCCCAACCTCGAAGATCCACAGTCAGCAATGCTGCTTTGAAAACAGAATCTTTATTCGCAAGATCAATTAGCCTTCCTAGGATACCATTTTCAAGCATTTGCCCACGTCCTTGATCGTCAAGAAAAAGAATTGCTGGCAAAGCTTTTTTTTTATCATAAGGAGAAATGAAAGTGGCTGGCAGTTCTATGTCTTCATCTGTTGCCAGCAATAGCTCTTGGAAATTATGGGTAAAGGCCCTGAAGGGGGCGCCTTCAACAGCCTTGGATATTTTTGCATCCTCTATGCCGACAACAACAGCCTTTAATTTTTCGCTTATTCCGCCTTTGATCCTTTGCGCTTCCAAGTTCAATGCCAGTTCTTTGTTTATGGAATAAATATTTTTGTCCGTGCGGGGGTAGCATTTTAGCATTTCGCATGGAAGCATTTCGCAATTCTTGCGAGTTATGGAGGGACGTTTTTTGTTGGGCTTTTTTTCTAAGAACTCGTTCAGGAAATCTACCAATTCAAGAGCCATCTTGACTGTGTATTTATGCCCGCAGTCATCCATGAAAAGGCTCAATTTGTCCTCGTGCTCAAGGGCTTTGTATGTCTGTTTTACTTTTTCATAAAGCTCTTTCGTCCAATCGCCTCTGAATATTTCGTCTTCCTTCCCGGCCATCATAAGCAAAGGCGTAGGAGCCAGGGCGCAGAGAAGATCGGCGTCAGCAATGCCAAAGCCAAAGCGGTTGGCAAAGTAAGGTTCCGGGCAGAGTCCGTAGGCGTCTTTTACAGGGTGCTCCTGATCCTGGGTCATTATGCATGTAGGCGCCACAACTTTAATCCTGTCATCAAGCAAAGCTCCGAATACTGCTGTATGCCCGCCTCCGGACTGCCCTGTAATTGCAACGCCGTTTTCCATTGCTATGTCGTCTCTTGTTTCTAGATAGTCAATGGCTCTCAAAGCATCAATTACAAAGTAGCGGTTTGATGAATGTCCCGTCAAATAGCACCTTACGCCATCATCAAAGTGATTGTTCCCTTTGTTTTTTTCTCCAGAATGTCCAGGGGGATCAAAAGTAACCGCGACATAACCGCATTGCGCAAATACTTGCGCGGGTATCTGGTAATTTTCAAATTGTTTGCCTGAATGTCCTACGGGAACTATTATGGCGGGCCATGGCTGTGGAATTGCTTTGGGGAGATAGACGCTTGCGTTTGTTTCATAGCCGGGAAGAGATTCAAACGCAACGTTTTCAAGTATATAATTTTCTCTTTCAATTCTTGAGACAAGTCTTGTGTTAAGAGGATGCCCGTTCTTGCCAAAAGGCATGTCTCCAAGCGCATTTTTTACTGCTTCGACAATCTCTTTCTTGCGTAAACTCCAATCCTTCTGTTTATTTGCTTTTTCGCGTTTTTCTTTTCCGCCTTTCAAAGCATCGCAGCAGCGTTTTATTATATGCGTCCTTAGCATAGTTCTTAAATCAGAGGAAGGTTTCACAGGAAATATGGGCAAATCCAGGGGAGTCATAGTTAACCTTTGTTTTGGTTTATTTTTGCAGCCATGGGCCTTGATTGATTGTCGCTGGAAGCAGGCCTGGCGGCTTGAGTGCGTTGACATGCCCGTCGCAAAACAGAATATTTGCGCTTCCCAGATGCCTGAAATGCAAGCCGGGAAAATCTGTCACGCTGCATTCGAAGTAAAAGCTGCCTATGCACTTAGGGTTTGAGTCTGGATCATAATATCTGGTGTCTCCAAATAAAATCTGTTGGGAGGGAGACCTTAGTTGATTTGCTTTGCTCAACGCTGTATAGCCGATGGGAGCCTCTCCTCCAGCTCCATATGTGTACATTCCATATGCGGGATGCGGATTATAAATTGTGCCTAGAGTATTGTCTTCTTTGCTGAGGCTTGGGCACCAGAACGGCCCTAGCTTGCTGAGGCGACCATAATATAGATTAGGAGGGGCTGGGCCGGGAGAGATTGTTATATCAAAGAAGGGCGTAAGCAAATCCACCCAAATTACATAATCAGACTGACCCGAGCCTATTCTACATTTGGGCAATGAACCACTATTGTCGTTGATATACGCGTGCCAGGCAACTCCCAGTTGTTTTACATTATTTGCGCACTCTATTCTTCTTGCAAGCCCCTTTGCGCTTCTTAATGCAGGCAAAAGCATGCTGGCTAAAATTGCTATTATAGCGATTACAACGAGCAATTCGATGAGTGTAAAATAAATACTTTTTGCTTTCATTTTATTTGCTTCCTCTTGTCATTTATAGGATAAAAGCCAAAACTATCTCGTTTTATAATTTCTAAATCAAAATGAAATTGTTTTGAGCCAATTGTTTTCTGAGTTAAAAGATTCTCTACTTTTTGAACCATTTGTTCGACAGGCATCGCGAAAGACGTCAAAGAAGTTTTGAACGTTTCGCCTATTGGAAGGCCTCCGAATCCGACAATGCTGACATCCTCTGGGATTCTTATTCCTTTTTCGGTCAATTCGGCGATAACAAAACCAGCAATATGATCATTATATATATATGCGGCTGAAACCCCATGTCCATTTATCAGTTTTATTAAGTTGTTTGAAGTTTTTTTGCATATATTTGAGAATTCTGGACTGAATAAATTTCCCGAGTGCCATAGGGAGCCCATTCCATAAAGTTGGATTCCTTTTTTACTGAAAGCTCTGTACTCTTTTGTGTCTTTATCTAATAACAATCCATAATCTTTGTCCGCTATGGCAAGTTTTTCATGGCCAAGATCATTGAGCTTTTTTGCAAATTTTTCATAAGCCGCAGTTCTGTTTACCCCTATCATATGGAGGCCCAACTTCTCAAAATGCGCCATCCATTCTTTGTTGTCCATAAAAAAATTATATACAAATACGCGGTCAAAGCGCGTTAGAAGAGCCTCGTCGTTTTCCAGCCCTGAAAATTCATTTCCAGGCGGTCTTGTATGAATCCATATAAGCTCAGTCACTCCTCTGGCTAGCAACTCTTTAAGGCCTTTTAGTTTATCCTCAGGCTCTGTCAACACAGTTTCACAAGGGCCAAACTTTTTCATGATCCTGTTTGTAATGGAAAAATACGCATTGGTTATATGTGGATGATACACCATTCTATTGCAGCAGAATATGCCAATTTGCTTTTTTATGTCTCCACGAAATTGAAGAGCATATTTAGGAGTTACGTACCCTTCTGATTTTAGATACTCTTCAACCCTTATGCGTGTGGCTTCTGAGATGCGCCGCTCTTTTGATTTTCCGTTGAGAATCGAAGAAACAGTTAGCCTGCTTAAATTTAACGCCTTTGCAATGTCGCTCGTAGATAATTTTTTCATAATGAAATAATGCAACCTTGTTGTGTTTCTGATGCTAGCATAACACATGTTAAGCAAAAAGTCAATAGGCATTATTTTTATTGATGGCAAAAAAAGGAGAGATTCACAATAAGAAGAACATTTGACAGCAAGTTCAAAGCGCGCGTGGCGCTGGAAGCGATCAAGGAAGAAAAAACGATAGCCGAAATCGCGAATCCACCCCAATCAAGTGAGCAGCTGGCAGAAAGAGGCTTTGAGCAAGATGCCAGATAACGAATAGAAACTAACCGCATTTGCAGATCAGCATGTATAAGTTGACATTGCATTCTACTTCGTAACCAGAACCGTTGCAGCTTCTGTCTATACCAAGATGCTATGCCATAGAAATCATCAATTCCGATTTTTCTATCATGAGTTAACCTTGGCGTTATTTTTTCGCGCGAGATATTTATTGAATAAAAACCATAGAAGAATAACGAAAACCAACGTGATCAATGAAAGGGGAAATTTATTTTCAAGCATCCTGTGATATTCAGCCGACGCCTCATTATGGCGGAACGATGGTGAAACCCACCAGATCATCTGAGTAAGCCCCGCGATAATAAAGCTCAGGCCGAACCATATTTCCTTGATAAAAAGCGCCGAACCGGCAATGGCGATAATCAAACCGCAAGCCCAGAAAAACCTTGTTTTCCTGATTTCTTCAGAACGGCATTCCCATTTTTTTATGGCTGCTTGCAGTTCCCTTTCTGTCTTAAAAGGCTCTTCGCTATATCGGTTGACTTTGCGCTTCGATTTTTTTATCTCTTCATCCGCCTTTTTTACTTTCTCTTTGATTTTTGCATATTCTTTATCAAGGGCCTCGAGGCAATCGGCGTCTTTTATTTTATTTTTAAAGGATGGATTGTATTTTCCCAGAACCGAATCTTGAGTCTGTATCCAACGCAAATATGCATGCCTGAGAGTTTGTGCGGTCAGGGCGGATATGGCGATAATAAGCACGACAATAGCGACTGGTTTCATAATATCCCCTTTATGAGTTAGTTGATTTCGAACCCCGAAAAATTAACGTTAAACAGTTTAAATTTAAAAATGCTTTAAATCAAGACTTGTTTTGGAATTCGATAGAATGAATACTGGATTCAATGAGATGATAATTCCCTAATGATTGCTTATCAAATTTTTTGCCTCTGTACAGACAGTGGGGAGATAAGAATTTTTTGACGTTGATGAGCACGCTTGTGGCCTTTCTGGCATTTTTTTTCGACCTCACGAGTTTTTCTAATTCAGATACGCATTTTTTCACTAACCAATCCCCCTTAAAATTCCAGAGCGTGACTGTTCTGCTTTTTGCTAAATTTGGACACCAAATTATTGGGGGCAGAAACACTCTCTCCGGTCACGAAGGAGGCACTTTTGTTGATATATTTATTAGATAGTCCGAATTTGCTACTCCAAACTCATCAAAATAAGCACCTAGGTCACGGTAAAACGTAAGCGGTCATTTTGAGGCTAAAATGCCGTTGCCCGTGAGTTCCGGTTTAAATCCTTTTCGTGTTTTTTAATAGCAAATTCATCGGAATGCAAATTTTACCAAAACCGTTTTTTCGGTCATGAATGGGTAAGTTTTTAATAATAAACTTAATATGCAAAATCTTCGCCCTTTTTTATGTGCGTGACCGGTTAAGTCGAACTGGAGAAACAGAGAAAAAAAGAGGGTAAATAGTCAAAACCAAGGGAACACTTAGCGTTCTCCGCGAGAGCTTGGAATTCGTTAAACCCTTTGGTCCAAGGGTATATAACCCAAATAAAAAAGCTGTAAACTTTGGGCGCGAAGATAAGTAAATGGTCGAGCAAGTTCGCTATAAGGCAAATCGCTCTCCATTGGATAAGTGTTTATAATCAAGGTGTTAATTGTAGTGTCATTTTTTTATAGATTTTTTTTCAGGAAATTGGGCTAAAAAATTTCACTACTCAGCCAAATAAAGTGTTCTGCTGGCGAAATCAAGTGCAGGGAACGGCTCGGGGCTTGTTGAAATGTCGCATAGCCCACCTTTGCCGTTTTTTCTATGCTTTACCGGAAATGCCCGGAGATCATCCTATTGTCAATGAATACAAATCAAAGGCAATTTTGCCTTTAATTCTTATCTTCGAATCGTAAAACATCGGGTTTCATGTCAAAATTCAATTTCCAATACAGAGTTTTCCGACTCAAATCCTCAGTCAACCACCCGTCAAATCCCTGATTTTAATATTTGGATAGCGCGCCGTCAGGGTATCCCTTATCCGGCTTTATGATGGAAGGAACAAGCCCCAGCGTTATCACCAAAAGGAGCACCATCGCTGCGGCAAGAAGCAGAAGACTGTCCAAATCGCTAAGCTGCAACCCCCAAAGCGTCCAGTTTTTTCTGAGGAAACCTACATCGAGCACAAGAAATGAAAAATAACCGGAAAACCCGAGAGCCAGATGAGGCATTGAATGAATAAAAGCCGCGGCCATGGACTGGTTTCTCTTAGGAATAAGCGAGAATAACTCCTTGGCCATGGCTATTCCGGACGCAGCGAACATAATACCGTAAAGGAAATGTATAATCCCCAGGAGCGGGACCATGAACGGCCCGGCCAGCCCCCGGAAAACGAATGAGAAAAGGAGGAAGGAATAGGAGAAATGGCAAATGATAAAAATGGCCTTGGTCCCGTATTTATCCACGATGATTCCCGCGAACCCGAAACCCGCCATAGCCCCGATAAGATAAATATTTGAAAGCCACACAACCGTATTGGGATGAAGCTTTAGAAATCCCTTTTCGACCATTGAAAAAATTCCCGGACAGAAAAAAGTAAAAAAGTTAAGGAGAAAAATATAAGCGGCAAAGGAGGCGTATCCGTTGATCCTGAGAATACTGCCCATGACGGAAAAAAATCCCGCGCGGTTTTTGTCAGAGACCTTTTCCATTTCCGGTATCCTGTAGTACGACATGATCCTCACTATAAGCATGAGCGCTATCAGGAAAATAAAAATCTGAAAAACCATCAGAGAATCATTATATCTGAGCACAAAAGCGGCTACAGCCGAAAACAGAAGCGTCGCAGTCTGCCAGGAGATTTTCATCCAGCCGAAGAAACGTCCGCGAATCTTTTCCGGAACGATGGGTCTTAGCAGGGCAAACCACGAGGAAGCTAATACCCCGGCGCCTACGGCATAAATCAATATACCGCCGACAACAACAACACCGCACAGAGGCGTGCCTTTAAAAAATCCCCCTAACCCGATAAGGACAAAACCCAGAATGCCCATGACATGTCCGACATATCCGAAACGTTTTTTCCCGATCCTGTCGGAAAAATAGGCGGCAGGGACCATGACAAGACCGAGAAATATTCCCATATATGAAAGCGCGGCAATGACCCTGGCGTCTCCGAAACCAAGCGCGAGCAGGTATAAAAGGACAATACCGTTCCTGAAAGAGACTAAGGCGTGTGAGCCAAAACATTGGCAAACGGCAGCCGAAATCATGGCTTTCTTTTGTAAAGGGGTAGTGTTTTGAGGTTCCTTCGCAAGAAAATTTTCCGATTCTTTTCCGGCCCTTTCATTTTTCGTATCGCTCTGTGTCATCTTTTTATTCTGCTCTTTTAAATTTTTGTTACTTGTTATAGCGTTGACAATATATTCATTCTGGCTATCATAAAAACATCCACCCACTGCATCCGACGGGAGTGACCAGTCGGAGGCTTCTTTTTTTATTCCATTTTTTGCTCAAATAACTTCAATGCGAATGCAGCGCTTCAGGGCTTTGAAAAAATCTTTCTCTTCAACGCCCTTGACGCTGACTGCATCATTTTAATATAACAGTTTCAAAAACATTGAGTTCCGGCAGTTTAAAAGTTATGCTTGAACCAGTCCTTTCAAAGGAAACATCTGTAGATGCCTCAAGTAATCGCACGCTCTCTATGGGTGCTTTTTCCGCGACCTTAACGGTTATATTTCTTACTGGAGCTATCCATTCTAAGGCATTTGAGTCTTCGTGCATTGCTCCCGTGTAATTCAAAAGATGCAGAAAAAATCTGTCTGCATTTTGCGCAAGGTTGATTATTACCCCGGGAGGAGCGTCCACTTCAACGGCAAACTTACCGCCCACAAGCATTCTAAAAAGCTCCTTCAGTAGTTTGCGGGTTTCCTTGAGGCGCCTTAGCTCATAGAATTCTTCAATTGGAAAGGCAACGTAAATAACTCTGCCTTGACCATAGTGATTAAGCGTTATTCCAGGAGGCGTGCCGTAAGGAAATTCCAGAGGCTTCCCGAAAGCTCCGCCAGCCGGAAGGAACAGGTCGGCAAGAACTTCAGTTCCTTCCAGGGCTTTCACAAACGCATAATTGATCCAGCGATCCAACCCCCAAATTCCGGCTTGGGCGAAGCTTGCCGGAGTAAGCTGATTATCTGCGGGAATTATTCCCGCTAGACGCTGATCTTTTATTTTCAGATATGCTTCCGGAACCAGAGAATAACCATGAATAGGCCCTGTCTCGCGGTACTCCCTTGGACGATAAGGAGCAGGCGGCGTTTCTCCCTGAAACTTCACCCCAAGAAGATCAGATGCGGCAAAATCGCTCAAGGCCTTGCCTTTTTCATCTACAAGAGTAAACTTTCCGGTCGCAAGCAAAGATCCGCCATCGCGGACATAGTTCCGTATTGCGTCAAGCGCCTTTTCCTGCAAAGATATGCCGCCGGGAATAAACAACGCTTTATAGCCTTCAAGTTTCTCCTCCGATATCTGCGTGTCAAAAAATGCATCGAAATGAATTTGTTCATTAAGGAGAGCGCGGAACGCTCCGCTGAACTTCGGATTGATTTTCTCGATATCATATCCCGCGCCATTCTCGTAGCTTGTCCTTGAGTAGACAAGCCCAATTTCCTTTACGGATGAGGAACGGTGATAAATATCAGGATGAGCGGAATAATTTTTGACCACTTCGGACATTACCTTTCCCGCTGTCGTGTCATTGATGAACGTCGAAACGGTATTGAGCATCGGAGTGGCTCCATGCATAAGATAAGCTCTGCCAAAAACTTCAATCTCAGGCTCTGCAAAGTTCCGGAGAGTTTCATAAGGCCCGGGAGGCAAATAGCACATGGAGACCTTTCCGAGGGCTTCGCCAAGACGCACGTTCTGATACATTTTCCAGAATGAGCCCGGACGATGAATCTCGGTTGTATTGCCGCCTTCCGCCCATTCCGCAGTCCGTTCAGGAATGCCTGTTCTATGGGTCGGCAGATACTTCATGGTCATGTTAAAGAGAAGAGGCAGCTTTTTATTGCCGAGTTCACTTTTCAACTCTTTAACTATTTTCTCAACCGAGTCATTTCTGATCAAATTGTATTTCTGCTGTGACTCGTCTTCAAAGCTTAATTTCTCAGGCATCGCCTCTCCATAGCGTTCCTGATATTTTGAACGGCAATGCTCACACCAGCAGTCTCCATACCATGTAGGGCCGTCAAGATAAAGAGCGTCAATGTCATATTTATCGCAGAGTTCCAGGATTGCGCTCTGCATGGTTAAAGTGAAAATCTCATTTGCCATGCATGTCCTGTAATGGTGGTTCTCACCGTTTTTCCAGCGGGCCGGGGTTCCGTCCGCCTCTTTTGCCTGCCATTCAGGATGCAGTCTCGCCGCATGGGTATGAATTACTCCGTAATGACAATACGCCATTACCTTTATTCCTTCCGCCTTCATCGCGGCAAATATTTCCCCGAAAAGATCGCGTTCGTCAAGTCCTGGATATTTGGGAAGGAACTCTGAATCGTCATAACTGTGCACTCCCCAGCGGATGGCCGGATAGCGTATAACCTCCGCTCCCATTGCCCTGACCGCCTTGACTACATCATTCGCAGAGCCCCAGGCGGGCCTTTCGTTTTCTTCCAGAATAGCGACGGGAGTTTCTTTTACCCACTGCCAATATGGAAGTTTAGTTTTTTGAGGACTTCCCGATTTTTTTTCGTCGCTTTCATTTTTCGTCTCGCTCTGCGTCATCTTTTTCGCTCCTTTAAATTTTTTTTCTTGTTGCTGTTCAGAATGCTTGTCTGTTAAAAATTTGCTTCATTTCATGAAAAGCGTTTTCTTGTTTATTTTGTCTTTTCAAGTTTGTAATTTTTTTAAAAATCACTTGACATTTTTATTTATCTTGCTTTATTAAGTATAAATGAGCTTGTAATTAATATCAAGAGGGTAAATGTAATTTATATGAAAAAATCAACTGATTTTAAAAAAAACACTCCAGATAAAATCTGCATGGAGATATCCGGAAAAATACTCAGTGGAGAATTCAAAGAAAAAGAAAAACTCCCACCTGAAAGAGTTATGGCCGAAAAGTACGGGGTAAGCAACACCAAGTTGCGGAAAGCCCTTTCTGAATTGCAAAAACGCGGACTTGTGGTGAAAATCCCAAAAGTTGGTAATTTTGTGGGAAAAGTGTCACTAGACCAGAAGGAAACTCGGCAAGATTTCTTAGGAGTAGTGCTTCCTATGCCGGGAACCCATCCCTACACAATTGAAGTGCTCAAATCACTGGAAAGACATTCTTCCGCTTTGGGGCTTATGCCTGTATTCAGAAACTCAAACGAAGATATTATAACAGAGCGCGACAGTATCAACGACATGATTGACAAGGGAATAAAAAACTTAATAGTCAATCCTGCCGCCGGGAACCGCAACATAAATTATTTTATCAGGTTGAAAAACCTAGGAGTTAAAATTGTTTTTATAGGCCGTCGCCTTGATATTCAAGGTATAATCCATGAGGGTGTTGACTTCAGAGAACTTACTGAAAAGATGACTCGCGACCTGATTGAAAGCGGAAGAAAAACCGGTTACCTGGGAATCAGATATCGTGAAGGCTCGGTGTCTACTGTCCGGGATAGGGAGGAAGGCTTTCTGGGCTCCGGAGACATTAATAACCTGAGTTGGGTCTACGCCGACGAATGCGAAAATTCAAAAAAAATTTCATCCGCAATTGAAAAACTTTTGCAGAACGGGGTAAACGCCTTGGCGCTGGGAAGCCAGAAGCTTCTCCTCGCATTGGACAAGGCCTTAAAAAAGCACAATCTTAAAATTGGAAAGGATATTGAATTAGCAATTCACGGGGTTCGCGATTCTTTTGTAGATAAAAAAGAAAGGTTTTCAATACAGGAACGCTTTATGTATGCCCTTGATGAGAATGTCAATGAAATGTGCGCCCGCGCCCTGAAGCATATAAACAACCAATAAAGACCGCTAAAGTGGAAATTTGAAAAATTAAGGGTTCCTCTAAAAATGAATTTTGATTCTGAAGATTTCAAGCCCAATAAGGTTATGTTTGACAATCCCGAACGCAGATGGGAAGAGGCATTCGGAGATTCTGGAGGTTTGCTTTAAAGCTTGCTCAAAAAGTGATCCGCCTAGGTACAAAGTATCAATCGGCAAGTAAAATTGGCTTTCTTTGCTTGCTGGCAGGACATAAAAATGAGATTCCACTATATTTTCACCTGTAAAGTTTGATTTATAGCATCCTAACCGTTCCGCTTTTTGCTGAACTTGCACACCAAGTTTGCCAAATTATACAACACTCTCTCCGGTCACGCATGTGTCACTTTTTATATAACATTTATTAGATAGTCCGAATTTACTACTCCTGTAGGGGGCCAGCGATTTGCCCTATTGCTACAATAAACCATTTATAGATAATAATTTAACTATTGACAACTGCATTTCAAGGTGATATTTGACGGAAAAATGACGGATGACTTTCATTTGCCGTTCTTTCAGCATATTGCAAGTTCAGGCAAAGTATTGAAGCTTAGAATCTATCATGTATTTTAAGTTTCAATTACAGAAAGACAATGAGATATGAAAATCAAAGATATTCCTTTGCCGGAGAACTGGCCTCCGCTTGTCCGACAGGCGATGATTCACGCATCGTCGCTGGCCCATTACTGCATAATTTTCACACGAAGCCATTCTGTAAATTCTTCCATTGAGCGTGTCCGCTTAAAAATCAAAAATGACAGATTGGAAACAAAAGTTTCTCAGCTTGAAAATCAAAACCGAATTATAATGGCCCGTTTCAGCAGAGTTCCCCCTAAAAGTCGACCGCATTACAATCCTCCAGAACGTATGGACATTCTCATGCATAAAGCGATTTGCGGCTGGAATCTAAAAAAGACTGGGGAAGTTTTCAAGGTTAATCCTGGCACCATTTCGTCCTGGATGAAACGCATTGACTACGATGATTTTTTCAAGGCGCAAACGCCAGTCAACAAGTATCAGGACGCACTAAAATCCCTTGTTCAAAAAATCAAAGTTCTCGTTCCAGCTTTTGGGAAAAAGAAAATTGCAGGATTTTTTTTGAGGGCAGGGCTGGATCTTTCTGCTACAAGCGTTGGTCGATTTTTAAAAGCTCCACCTTCTAACAAACTGGAGGATCCCGAAGATGATTCCGTTTCTGAAAAAGAAGAAAAAATCAAAAGAGTGATTTCCCGTTATCCAAATCATACATTTATGATCGATTTGACTGCCGTTCCAATAAACGGCGGTTTCAGCTGCACATGGATGCCTAAAAGCATAAGGCAATCGTGGCCTTTCTGCTGGTGGGTTGCTATTGTCATTGACCACTTTTCAAGAAAGGTCATTGGGTTTTCTATCTTTTTCAAACAGCCGGAGTCAAAGGATATTATCACTCTTTTGAACAGGGTAATTCGCAGACTCAAGCGCAAACCAAAGTACATTATTTCCGACAAAGGCAAGCAATTTTTCTGTGAATATTATAAGAAATGGTGCGATTCAAAAAAGATCACGCCGCGTTATGGAGCAGTTGGTAAACACGGGAGTATCGCCATAATCGAGAGATTTATGAAATCGCTAAAAAATGAATGCACTAGAAAGATGATTCTGATCTCGTATGATATTGAAGAATTCCGTGAGGAGTTGAGCCTTTATATTACATGGTATAATCAGTTTCGCACTCATGAATATTTAAAAGGAAGGACTCCTCAGGAGGTCTATTCGAATACTCCTCCGGCAAAAATGCCTGCATTTAAAAGGCCTTCCGAAATACCGGAGTTCGATGTGAAAATTTCTTTCCTTGAAGGCAGAAAACATCTGCCAATCATAGAGCTGCAAAAGGCTGCGTAATTTTTTAGCTACCGCAACTTTCAAACCATCTCAAAGGATGGAGGCTCACTGTTGCATTCATGCCTGAAAACCGCTTGATTTTTGATAAAATCCCTGCATTTTAAGATGTGAAATTGTCAAAGAACACCGCTTGAAACTGCAAAACTTGACACTTTCTGCTATTTTTACCCACCACACAAGTCGCTGGAGGTCTACACCCTTATAGCAAAACGCTACAATCCTTATTTGCACGCTTTTCATGAGAGAATTAAAAATCGTCGCGGAGGAGGCAAAGCTAATATAGCTCTTGCGAGAAAACTTCTCAGCATAATATATAAAACATTTAAAAATGACTTAATTTTCGAAGACTTTCTAAACTTTAAAATAGCGGAAAAAGTTTAAGAAAATTCACGAGTTGAAGTAGAAATTATCATAGGAGATATTATGGTTAAAACCAGTGTAAGTTTTATCGTTTTATACGCTTTCTGCGTGTCCGTATGCGCTGGAGTTGTCTATCAGGAAAAAACCAATATTCTGTGGGTAACGGATTTTTCTAAAACAAATCCTTGCACACCGGAAAAGCTATATGAGCTTGACCGGCAAAACGGTTGGGAAAAGGTTGAATACGATAAGTCAACTGATACATGCAAAATAAACGCCAATCTCTGGATCGGGAATAATCAGGGAACCAATACTTATTTTCAAATTGGCGATAGCTTGCATCCAGAAATTACTGTCATGGTCAAAGGCAACGTATTGATCAAACCATATTGGGAAAAAGACAAGAATTCTGGAAAAAACTGGTGGCACAGAAAAGGCAAACGCTATATAAATCGCCTGACGATGGGAAGCCCATCTGATGATAAAATCAGGCCGACGCTTAAAATTGATAATTCTGAACAAAAAGCTTATACCTTAATTATTGGAGGTGGCAAAATTGCGAATATTCATGGAGGGCAACTTCACGCTTATAATTCCACTATAACCGCGGCAAGCTCTGACCCAAAATATGCCATTGGTGCAGTTGCGAAAGGGAAAGCAAAAAATATTTTCCTTGGAGGATATCAAAGCAATATTCTGAAAAACGTCACAATTTCACGTGCCGCCGAAATGATGTCATATGCTATATTCAATCAATTCGGCGGAATTATGAATAACGTAACTTTTAAATATGGCAATATTGCTGTTTCTACTGGAATGACATTGATATTTGACTGCACAGTCACAAACTGCCGGAAAGCTGTTTATGACTTGGGAAGTATGGACTTGACCATGATTAACTGCAAACTCGAAAATAATGACAGCAACTGGGACTTAAGATATGGGGGGAAAGGCATTGTCTGCATAGATTGCGACATCAATCTCTCCAAAGGCAAGGATATTTTGTTGAGTTATCATCAGTGCAAGACAGGCGATATAGTATACCCAAGAGTTATTTCAAAAAGACATATCATCATCAAGGTTGTCGATGAATTCGGAAAGCCAATTCCGCAAGCCGAAATAAAAATTACCCCGAATATAACTGATCCAGAAGTGGAAGAACTTATTTTTACAACTGATAAGCAAGGCATGACTCCAGGTGAAAAATCTAGTGGTGCTGTTTTGTTGGCGGAAGAAAAGATACAGGCATCCGATGAGAAAACTCCGGTTACGAAAAAATTCACTTATACTATTAAAGTGGAAATCCCATGGTTTAACCCGAGCGAAATTAAAAATTTCAGACCAGTTAAAAGTTGGGAAACAATCACGATCACTTTAAAATAAAATTCATCACGGATTCAGGTAAAATTAAGGGAAATCAATGTATAAAAAATTTAATGATGAACGGGACTGTTTTTTTGAGAAGCAGTTTGGGTTATTTGTCCATTGGGGAATTTACTCAGTAAGCGGCTGGCAGGAGCAGGAACAATATCGCCGAGGGCTTTCCAGAAGCGAATATGTGCCTCTCATGAAAAAGTTCAACCCGGACAAATTTGATCCGGAAGAATGGCTGGATA
Organism: uncultured Victivallales bacterium; assembly: GCA_964651145.1. GTDB lineage: Bacteria > Verrucomicrobiota > Lentisphaeria > Victivallales > GWF2-45-14 > CAZYVR01. Next base: position 15,257 of record CAZYVR010000067.1, read on the forward strand.
TTGCCGAAGCCGCCGGAATGCAATATCTATGTTTTACTTCCAAGCATATTGACGGATTTTGCATGTGGGAGACTGCCCAAACAGACTACAATGTGATGAACACGCCCTATCAAAAAGATGTTTTGGCGAAGGTGGCGGAGGCTTGTCATCGGCGTAACTTTCCACTTTTTATTTACTATTCCGTTCCTGATATGAATTGCGAATATTATCCTAATCAAGGTCGCAACTATGAACTTCCTGAGCCTGAGTCGGGCGACAAACCAGATGTTGTCAAATACTTGGAATTTGTAAAGGCGCAAATACGCGAATTGTGCACCAACTACGGGAAAATTCACGGTTTCTGGTGGGACGGAGGAAAATACTTGGGAAACCTCTGGGATATTCATGATGAGTCATTGAATGAGCTTGTCCGATCACTACAGCCGGGAATTATCATCAACAACCGGGGTTTTAACGATGGTGATTTTTCCACTCCAGAAAGAGACTATGAATTCCATTCTGACATAACCGAGCAAAGAATTTATGAACAACCGACCGAGGCATGTGAGTCAATCGGCAGGGAAAGTTGGGGATACCGGCGTAATGAGGACTATTTTTCAATCGGGCATTTAGCCAGATGCATCGACAAACATTTGGCGAAAGGCGGCAATTACCTGCTCAATGTCGGACCAAGACCAGATGGCCTTTTCCCTCAACAAACCATAGAAATCCTTGAGAATATCGGCAAATGGCATCAAAAAGTAAAAGAGGCTTTTATCGATGCCGAACCGGTTTCATTTTTATCAGACAACCCGAAGATTCTCCTTACCCGCAAAAACAATATTCTCTATGTTCATCTTTTTAGGGAGCCGGAATGTTCTGGTGTCATATTGAAGCCGATTAACATGCTTCCCCGCCGAGCAAGCGTTCTTAATAATGGCCAGCAGATTGACGCAGCAGTAGAATTAATGCCGACACTTTTTAAAGATAAAAAAGCGTACTTGCATCTCTGGAATATTCCAGTTAATCAGTTTGCAGGTGAAGCAATTATCATAAAACTTGAATTTGAAAAATTTCCGGAGAAACGATGACTAATAAAGAAAGATTTTACGCTACAATTGAGCGTCAGCCAGTTGATCGTCCAGCGTCTTGGCTAGGATTGCCGGTGGCGGAATCAGAGAAAAAGTTATTGCAATTTTTTGGCGTGGACAGCATCAATAAAATAAAAATCATCCTAGATGATGACATCTGGCCGGTGGAAGTTCCGTATAAACACCCTCCGATAAATCATATTGCCTGTGCGTTCGATTTCGCCAAAAAGCTGCCGGGCTACGAGGAACGCACTCTGACTGAGCCTGGTTTTTTCGAAAACTATTTTGATTCGGCAGCAGTTAGCGACTTTCCATGGCCAGACCCGGCAAACCACATTGACCATGAACAATGTATCAAGGCTTTAGAAGTGTTACCTGAAAACAGAGCATTAATGGGCATGATGTGGTCAGCGCACTTTCAAGATGCCTGCGCTGCGTTTGGCATGGAAAACGCACTGATGAAAATGTTGCTTGAGCCAGAAATGTTTCGAGCCGTGATTGAGCGCATAACTAAATTTTATCTCGATGCAAATAGAATTTTTTATGAGGCTGGCAAAGGCAAACTTGACGCCGTTCTGCTCGGAAATGACATGGGTAGCCAGGCTGGCCTTATGATGTCTCCGGATCAGTTTCGGGAATTCGTATTGCCAGGCATTAGGCAACTGGTTGATCAGGCAAAAAGTTATGACTTGAAAGTCATTTACCACTCCTGCGGTGCAATCTACGATATTATTCCTGACTTGATTGCGACGGGAGTCGACGCCATTCATCCCATTCAAGCATTGGCGACCAATATGGAACCGGAAAAATTAAAGTCCAGTTTCGGCGCGGAAGTTTCATTTTGCGGTGGCGTAGATGTTCAGGAATTGTTGGTCAATGGTTCCCCAGATGAAGTGCGTGATAAAGTAAGACAATTGAAAACCTTGTTCTCTACCGGGCTGATTATTTCCCCCAGTCATGAAGCGATCCTGCCGGATGTCGCTCCGGAAAATATTCAAGCGATGTTCGACGCCATCAAAGAATCCCATTATCATTGTGATAATAGGATTTGAAAGTTATTGAAAGCTGTTAACAACAATTATTTATAGGAACTTTTTTATATGAACGCAAAAAAAAAAAAATTGGGAATTTTCTCAAGTATTGTGCTAATAGGAAGTTTCAATGTTAGTGCCGAAAAAAAAACTAAACAACCGATTAAGGTTGTTGCTGACTGGTATTCGCCGATGCCATACTCTTTGGAGGAACAGGCGCGCAATTATTCTTTTGAGAAGTACATGAAGAAACATCCCAATGTAAAAATCGAGCCTTTTTCACAGTTGAATGTCACTGGAGCGGCGGCGAAGTCAGGGAAGCTGATGAGCGTCGCGGGCGGGACGCCGCCGGATATTTGGCGCATGTGGTTTCACGAAACATTGAAGTATGCCAATCAGGGATTTGTGATGCAGTTGAATCAATTCATTGGCGATGACAAAAATGGCGATGGAAAAATAAAGGGCAATGAAGTCAAGTACGAACCTTGGCGGAATATACCAGAGGAGTTCAAAGCTGGCTGTGTAAAAGACGGTAAAATATACGCGCTTCCTTACACCGTGGGGATTATGCAAGCGCTCTGTTATCGCACTGACTTATTTCGCGATGTGGGCCTGAATCCGGAAAAAACTCCGCTTAATTGGGGGGAACTTTGGCGTCATGCTCAAAAGTTAACATTTAAACCTGGCGAAGTGTCAGGCAAGCCGATGGGACAGCGCGGTTTATATTTTATGCACCCTGGTTATTTATGTTTCAATCCAATGGTATGGGCGGCTGGCGGCGATCTGGTTGTGCGCTACAAGGTCAATCCCAAAACTGGAAAAACAATTGAATCGCCCAAAGAAATTCCTATTTTGAAAGATCCTGAAACTGGCGATGATTTGAGCAAAATTCCTACCCACTGGAAAGCTGGATTTGACACTCCTGAAGGTTTAGCAGCTTTGAAATTTATCCACAAATTGCGCTGGCAGAAATGGACAAAAGACCCTAAAACTCGCGAGCCTTTTGACCTCACAAAAGAGATGCTTGCCAAGGGCGAAGCGGTTTCGCCTCATACCGGAAATAAATTCAAATTGAGCGAGGGCTCGAAAGGGAACATTTATACTGGCGTTCTTTTTAGGGCATCAGGTCAGGAGGATGACAAGAACATTAACAAAGTTATTGCGGACGGGCGAATTGGCATGTTTTTCGGTTATAATAACCATATAAATAAAGTGGTCAACGAATTCGGCATTTCCCCAGAGCAGTTTGGTGTCGGCCCTATGCCAGCTCGTAAAGGGCAGAAAATTGTAGGATGCTTTATGCCAACTCTCTTTGGCATTTCAATAAAAGAAAGAACACCGGAAGCGGCAAAAGCGGCATGGGATATTTTGGTTGATTTTACCAGCAAAAAAAACCTAAATGACCGCACCAGAATTATGGTAGAAGGAGGCAAAGGTCGTCTTGTTTTCCCGTTGTTTTTGAAAGAGGCAGGGTACATGGAGCTTTATGAAAGTCTGCCTTCGTCATGGCGGAATATAACTAAAATAGTTCAAAAAAACCGTACCGAGCCATTCAACAAGGGCTGGACAGAAGTTCAGTCAGAAATCACTCCTGCTATTGTCGAGCGCATCTGGGGCGCGAAAGACATTGATCTCCAAAATCTAATAAAAGAAGCAGCACGCAACACAAGCGCCAAGTTTGAAAAATGGCCGGAGGCGACGATGGCAAAGTGGCGGCCATGGGCTTGGACTATTTGGGCTTTAGCCATGATCTTGTTCGTCCTGGCAATACGTCAGGTTATGAACTCACTGAGCTCAAAAGTGGCGGCTGGCTCAAAGAAAAGCGCAGACAATGTCGCTGGCAAAAAGAAACTCTCTATCAACCCCATTTACGTATGGGTGTTGCCTGCGGCTTTAACCATTTTGCTTTGGAAATATTACCCTCTGATTCGCGGCTCCTTTATGGCTTTTGAAGACTATAAGATTGCCGGAGGAAGCACGTGGGTCGGCATTGACAACTTTATAATGATCTTCGGGAACAAAGAATTTTATTGGACAATGATTCGCACGTTTTATTATGTAAGCCTGACTGTATCAATCGGTTTTGTTGTGCCTATATTTCTTGCCGTTCTTCTGACGGAAATTCCGCGCGGAAAATATTTCTTCAGGACAATGTTTTATTTGCCGTCCGTGACAAGCGGTTTGGTTATCATGTTCATGTGGAAGCGATTTTACGATCCGTCAACGGCTGGTTTTTTGAATTCAATTGTAATCGAAGCCGCCTCATGGATTGGCATTCACTCCGATGGCTTCAAATGGCTCCAAGACCCAAAACTTGCGATGCTCTGCATCATTATCCCCGGCGTGTGGGCTAGCGCGGGAGCCGGAAGCTTGATTTATCAAGCCGCCTTGACAAGTGTTCCGAGCGAGCTTTACGAAGCCGCTGACGTTGACGGAGCCAGCATCTTTTCAAGAATAAGACATATAACCATCCCCACCTTGAAGCCGCTGATTATAATAAATTTTGTGGGTGTTTTTATAGGCTCATTTCACGCCATGCAGAATATTTTTGTTATGACAGGCGGCGGCCCGTTCAATGCCACTCGAGTAGTCGGCATCGATATCTGGTTCAATGCTTTTATGTACTTGAAGTTTGGATTCGCAACCGCCATGGCCTGGGTGCTTGGAGTCATACTTATAGGCTTCACTGTCATGCAGTTAAAAATCTTGAGCAAGGTCGAATTTCGCAAAGCTGCCGACAATTAACGGACAGTTCTGCGCAAGGATTGTTCCCTCAATAATTTAATCAACATGGAGTTTTAATATGCCAATTATTTCAAAAGGCGGAAGGAAGAGCTGGAAGGTTCGCTTTATTTATTTGATGCTTTACACCGTTCTTATTCTCGGAACAATAACAATGGTTTACCCATTCCTCTTAATGCTGAGCAGCTCGGTGGCAAGCCCATTTGACTTTGACGATTTGAGCATAATTCCCAAGTACCTGAAAAACGACGACGCTTTGCTGAAAAAATGGTTCTTCTGCGCTTTGTTCCGCAGTGAGGCTGACACAAGAAATAACCG
>CAZYVR010000068.1:0-17810 GCA_964651145.1 uncultured Victivallales bacterium
CTCAAGATAAAAAGCTTGACATAGGGTAGGGGGGTATGCTATATTAAATTCCAGAAAGAAGGAGGATGTAACTATGAAAAATAATCCCTGCCACAGCGATCAACTAAACGCGTTAAAACGAATCGAGGGACAGGTAAGAGGGCTCCAAAAAATGGTAGAAGAGAAAAGATACTGTGTGGACATAATGACTCAGATAAGTTCCGTTGTCGGCGCATTATTGAGAGTCCAGGATAACGTGCTTGATAAACATCTTCATATGTGTGTTACTGAAACTCTAAAAGGTAAATCCGAGGCTGAGAAAAAAACAAAAATCAATGAAATCATAGGTTTAATTAAGAAACATCGAAAGTGTTCTTGAAGGAGGATATATGGCCTTAAATAAGCTGAAAATTGGAATAGCTCTTTTGATGTTTTTGTTCACACAAATCAATATCATCCATGCTGATGTTACGCCTTCAGAAAGAAAAAAGCAGCTATTAAGAGAAGAGCAGATCATTCATGAAAGCGAAAGAAGCGGGATTGCGGGTCTTGATGAAAATTCGGGATTAGATGATTATATTGAAATAGGCCTAAAGAACAATCCGGGGCTCAGATCGGGATTTTACAAATGGAAATCATCATTTAAAGAAATCTCTAAAGCATTTTCTCTACCTGATCCACAATTTACTTTTACAGAGTATATCGAGTCGGTTGAAACTCGTGTAGGCCCGCAGGAAAGGGCGTATTCGATTAAACAGAAGTTTCCGCTCCCGGACAAGCTTTGGATTCGTAAAAGCAAAGCCTTCAAGTCTTCTGAAGAGGCGTATCATAATTTTGAGAAAATGCGGCTAGACCTCATTTATAAAATTACGGACGTTTACTATGAATACGCGTATCTAAGTAAAGCCGTTCTTTTAATGGAAGAGAATATAAAGCTTTTAAAGAATTTTGAAAGCGTTGCCCAGGCAAAATATAAATCCGCTTTGGCCCAAAATCAAGATTTATTGAAAGTACAGGTTGAGTTAGGAAAACTTGAAAATGATTTATTGAGTCTCCGAGACTTGCGGTCCCCACTGGTTGCCAGACTAAACGCATTGTTAAATTTACCTTATACAACTTCATTGCCATGGCCAAAAGAAGCATTGGAAGACACTGTAATGCAGGATAAATACAGTGAGATCGATACACTATATGAAATTGTAAAAGAGAAGAATCCGGAGATTCAGGCATTGTCACAAGGGGTTGAGAAGAGCAAGGACGCTTTAAAGCTGGCGAAGAGAGAATATTTCCCCGATTTAACTGTAGGATTCACTCAGATCGATACGGGTGACGCGATTAATCCTTCATTGGCTGACAGCGGTAAGGACGCGCAGATGGTCATGTTTTCGGTTAATGTACCTATATGGATCAACAGGCTTAATGCTGGAGTTCAAGAAGCAAAGGCTTCAGTCAAAGCGTCAGAAAATTCATTGGCAAATAAAGAAAATGAACTCGCCTCACAACTAGCGCTTGTTCATTATAAATTGAGAGATTCTTTAAGACAATCTGGTTTATATAAAGATGCCCTGTTGCCTAAAGCAACACAAACGCTAAACGCGACCCAATCAGGCTATGAAGGAGGAAAGGTGGATTTTCTCTCTCTCATAGACGCGCAGAGAGTTCTTTTTAATTTTCAATTGGCATATTATCGTCATAACGCGAATTTTCATCAGAGATTATCAGAACTACAGAGTTTATTAGGAGAAATGAAGGAATAACTATGAATAGCATATTCTCAAATAAGAAGGAGAATCGCCATGTTTAAGAAATTTTTTACAAATCTAAAATATGAGCTATTGAATGATGGGAAAAGACATTGGAAATTAATTGCGGTCGGCCTTATTGCTGGTCTTGTTGGCGCCAATGTATTCTCTGTCCGGCCTCAAAAGGGAGCCGACCCCCATGCAGGCCACAATATGGCTGGTGCCGCTCAAGAAAAGAAAATAAAATATTGGACGTGTTCTATGCATCCGCAAATAAAACTTCCTAAAAAAGGATTATGCCCTATTTGCGCGATGGATCTCATACCTGTATATGAAGGTGGCGGCGGTGAAGACGCGGAGGGTTCGGATGTTTCTTTAACGCTTAATGAGGCCGCTCAAAAGCTGGCTGAAGTCGAAACAGCTGAGGTCCAATACCAGGAAGTTTCAAATGAGGTCAGGTTGGTCGGTAAAGTTGACTATGATGAGACAAGGCTTTCGTATATCAGCGCTTGGGTTCCCGGACGTATTGACAGGTTGTTTGTTGATTTTACGGGAACAAAAGTAAGGAAGGGCGATCATCTTATTGAACTGTACAGCCCTGAATTATTATCGACACAGGAAGAATATTTGCAGGCAATCAAGAATCTGCAAGATTCAAAAGATAGTCAATTGAGTGTCATCCGAGATACGGCGAAAACAACATTGGAGAGCGCCAAAGAGAAGCTGCGTCTGTATGGTATCAGCGAGGATCAAATTAAGGACATCGTTAAGCGGGGAATGCCCGATGAACATATGACCATATATTCTCCTGTCGCGGGAACGGTTATCCATAAGAATGGGTTCGAAGGTATGTATGTAAAGACAGGAGATAAAATTTATACGATTGCGGATTTAAGCAAAGTTTGGTTGTTTCTCGAGGCCTACGAAAGTGATATCCAGTGGTTACACTATGGGCAGGATGTAAAAGTAGAAGCGGAGAGTTATCCTGGAGAAGTGTTTTATGGAAAGATTGCTTTTATTGAACCGTTTGTAAATGAAAAAACAAGAACAATAAAACTACGTGTCAATGTAGATAACAAAGATGAGAACCTTAAGCCCGGAATGTTTGTGAGAACAACTATTCATGCAGTTTTGGGGGCTGGCGGTAAGGTTTACGAAGAAGATTTGGCGGGTAAATGGATCTGCCCCATGCATCCTGATATCATCAAGGAGAATCAAGAGCCATGTGATATTTGCGGCATGGATTTAATCAAAACGAGCGAGTTTGGTTTTGCTGATAAACCGACAACTGAGAAGAGAGTCCTGGTTATTCCCAAGACAGCGCCTCTGATTACAGGTAAAAGGTCGGTTGTTTATGTTGAGAACGAAACCAAAAAAGACACTGTAAAACGGTATGAAGGCAGAGAGGTAGTACTGGGCCCGCGCGCGGGCGATAATTATATCGTGCTTTCAGGGCTAAATGCCGGAGAACGCGTGGTGACCAAAGGTAACTTTAAAATTGACAGCGCGCTGCAGATACAGGCCAAACCGAGCATGATGAATCCCGCGGGGTACTATAGTGAAACGGAAAACGTACTCACTCGAGGAACAGGTGTGTTGAGTGAGAACGTGGGGATGCTGAGGACGGCCTTACCTTATTATTTGGCGGCCTCGAGGTCATTATCAGAAGACAATCTTCATGTTGCCGCGGGTAATCTTGAAAAATTTAGAGACGAAATTAATAAGGTTATTGCGGGCAATTCTTTCGAGGGAAAACAAGAAGGGCTATCCGGTAAAATAAACCTAATAAAAGAAAAATTAGAGAAAATTGATCATGAATTGAATTCTTTAAGGGGGCAATTTAGCGACGTATCTAATATCTTAAAAGAAATCTTTGATGCATATGAGTATAAGGAAGAATCGACTCTTTATCTGATTTTTTGCCCGATGGCTTTTGATAATAAAGGCGGCTATTGGCTGCAGGATTCAAAAGAAATAAACAACCCATATTTAGGATCAAAAATGCTTAAGTGCGGAGATATAAAGAACGAATATGGGAGAAAAATAAAAGAATCTAAACCGATGGAAGGCCATGCCGGTCATAAAATGTAAGGAGCGATTAGTTGAACAAATACTTAATAACGGAGAGTCGTTATGTTGAATAATCTGATTAAATTTTTCCTTGAAAATAAGCTGGTGACGGCATTGTTTATCATGGGGATACTTGTCTGGGGATTCGCTGTTATGCCATTTGACGTTAAAAACAGCATTGTCCCGAGAGATCCTGTTCCTGTTGACGCTATCCCGGATATAGGCGAAAACCAGCAGATCGTATTTACGGAATGGATGGGCCGTTCGCCCCAAGATGTTGAGGACCAGGTGACGTATCCATTAGCGGTTTCGTTACAGGGAATTCCCGGCGTAAAGAGCATACGCAGTTACTCAGCGTTTGGTTTTTCAACCATATATATTATTTTTGACGAAAGTGTTGATTTTTACTGGTCCCGGTCGCGTGTTTTGGAGCGTTTAAGCAGCGCTCAAAAGGAACTACCTGATGGTGTTATTCCGACAATCGGTCCGGACGCGACAGCTTTAGGACAGATATTCTGGTATACGGTAGAAGGACAAGGATTCAGCCTCGATGAGCTTAGATCTATACAAGATTGGTATATCAAATACGCCTTGCAATCAGCCGAAGGTATCAGCGAGGTTGCTTCGGTCGGGGGATATGTAAAGGAATACCAGATCGATGTCGATCCGGATGCTATGCGCAGCTATGGTGTCGGTTTACAAGAAATTATTATGGCTGTAAAAAAGGCCAATATCGATGTTGGAGCTAAAACTATTGAATTTAATCGCGCGGAATATGTGGTCAGAGGTATTGGGTTTATCAAGAATCTTAAGGATGTTGAGAATATTGTCATTAAGACAAACGACAATGTCCCTATATATGTCAAGAATATCGCGAGCCAGATAAATCTTGGCCCGGCCTTAAGAAGAGGAGCGTTAGATAAAGAGGGCGCTGAGGTTGTCGGAGGAGTTGTTGTAGTACGTTACGGCGGCAATCCCATGGAAGCCATTAAAAACATTAAGAAGAAGATCGAGCAAATTGAGCCGGGGCTCCCCACAAAAGTCCTGCCGGACGGCACTCTATCCAAAGTTAAGATCGTTCCGTTTTATGACAGAACTAAACTTATTAATGAAACGCTAGGCACATTAAGTGAGGCGCTCACCCAGGAGATATTAATTACTGTAATCGTAATCCTTCTTTTCCTGATGCATTTCAGAAGCTCTTTAGTCGTGTCTCTGACTTTGCCTATGGCGGTCCTGATGGCTTTTATCATGATGAAATTGTTTAAAGTAGACGCCAACATCATGTCTTTGGCCGGTATCGCGATAGCTATAGGAACCATTGTTGATATGGGCATTATTATGTGCGAGAACACGCTTAAGCACCTAAACGAAGCCACCAAAGGCGAAAATCCCTTGAAAGTTATTTATAATGCCGCTAGTGAAGTAGGGGGCGCTATTTTAACGGCAATAACAACTACTATAGTTTCCTTTTTGGCTGTTTTTACTATGTCCGGCCCCGAAGGGAAACTTTTCAAACCGCTTGCTTTTACAAAGACCTTCGCGCTCTTAGCTTCTGTGATAATTGCCCTTCTGGTTGTTCCTGCATTAGCGCATATATTTTTTGTTAAACAGAAAAAACCATTAGAAGGCATGAATCAAAAGATGAAAGTATTGATCGTGGCCATAGCGACATTTATCGCCTGGAGATGGTCTACGGTTTTAGGCGCGGGAATTTTATGTTTTGGGGCGTATTTACTCTTAGAAGACAGGATCCCTCTTAAAGCCAAAGAGATATTTTTCAAGTATTCAAACTGGATAGCTATAGCCATAGTAGCGATCTTTCTTACATATAAGTGGATGCCTCTTGGTTTTGGGAAAGGGTTTATCCTTAATCTTCTTTTTGTCGGATCCGCTCTTTTTTCTATTATCTATTTTTTCTTCAAATTCATGGAACATTATCCAAAAATTCTGATGTTTTTTCTCGAAAGGAAGCGGCTGTTTTTTACGATCCCTTTATCAATCTTTATTTTTGGAATGGTTATATGGTATGGCTTTGCCGGAGCGATCTCTCCGCTTACAGGCGCGCTGGGGAAGATCGGCGTAAGTGAATCCGCTGTTTTGAGGATCTGGCCTATGAGCGCGTTGAACCATGTTTTTCCGGGGTTAGGCAAAGAATTTATGCCGCCTTTGGATGAGGGGTCGTATCTTTATATGCCGACTACGATGCCTCATGCATCTATTGGAGAAGTGCTTGATGTGTTACAAAAGCAGGACACGCGTATAAGTCAAATCCCGGAAGTAGAGTCGGTTGTAGGTAAGCTCGGACGGGTTGATTCGCCGTTAGACCCTGCCCCGATTTCCATGATTGAGACTATCATAAGCTATAAGCCGGAATATGGGGAAAAAGACCCCAAAACAGGGAAAAGGCCCAGACTTTGGCGGGATCATATAAAGAACCCGGATGATATTTGGAAAGAGATCTTAAAAGCGGGTGAGGTTCCCGGGACAACTTCAGCTCCTAAATTGCAGCCTATCGCCGCGCGAATAGTTATGCTCCAGTCAGGTATGCGCGCTCCTATGGGGGTTAAAATATTGGGGCAGAATCTCGAGGAGTTAGAAGATGTTGGTTTTCAAATAGAGAAGTTTTTAAAAGAAGTCCCCGGGGTTGAGGCAAGCGCGGTTATTGCTGACCGTATTGTGGGGAAACCTTATGTGGAATTTTATATTGATCGCGAAAAAATAGCCCGCTACGGAGTTAATATTCAAGACGTGCAAAATGTTATAGAAATAGCTATCGGCGGTATGAAATTAACAACAACCGTTGAGGGTCGGGAGCGCTATCCAGTAAGGGTGCGTTATCCAAGGGAATTAAGGGACTCTCTTGAGGAACTGCAAGAGGTGCTGATTCCTACAAAGGCCGGTGCGCAGATTCCATTATCTCAAGTAGCTACTTTGAAATTTGTTCGTGGGCCACAGGTTATTAAGAGTGAAGATACATTCCTTGTCGGATATGTTTTGTTTGACAAAAAACCTGATATTGCTGAGGTTGATGTTGTCAACGCGGCCCAAAACTATCTTCAGAGTAAAATTGATTCAGGGGAATTAGTGCTGCCTCCGGGCACAAGTTATAAATTTGCCGGAAGTTATGAGAATCAGGTTAGAAGTGAAAAGAAGCTAGCCGTTGTTTTGCCGTTGAGCTTATTTATTATTTTCTTGATTCTTTATTTTCAGTTCAAACGTGTTTCAACCACGTTTTTGGTTTTTAGCGGTATTATTGTGGCATTCTGTGGCGGGTTTATTCTTATCTGGCTCTATGCCCAGAATTGGTTTTTACAGTTGCCGTTTTTTGGTGACTATTTCAGACAATTATTTAATGTGCAAACCTATAATTTGAGCGTTGCCGTTTGGGTGGGATTTCTTGCCCTGTTTGGAATTGCCAGCGATAACGGGGTTGTGATGGCGACATATCTTGATCAGCGGTTTCGGGAGCGCAAACCAAGAACTGTTAAAGAAATAAGAGAGGCAACGCTTTTTGCCGGGAATAGAAGGCTTCGTCCGTGTCTTATGACTACAGCAACAACGATATTAGCTTTGCTGCCGATTCTAACATCAGGAGGAAGAGGAGCGGATGTAATGATTCCTATGGCTCTTCCGTCTGTCGGAGGGATGATGGTCGCGTTGATTACGCTCTTTATAGTTCCGGTAGGATATTGCTGGCTGAAAGAAAGAGAATTAACAAGAACAAATATAAACTAATGGGAGGTGTGTTATGAGAAAAGCATTTATTTTTGCGTCAGTAATTGCACTGTTATTTTGCGCTGGTTATGTTTTCGCGGAGCAAGGGCATGAAAGCTCTACGATGGGGCATATAAATGAAGAGACAACACCCGCTGTTGAAGTCGGCAACAAGATCTGTCCGGTAAGCGGCGAGGAAATAGGCGGAGCAATGGGGCCTGGTACGCAGTATGAATATCAAGGCAAGGTTTACAACTTTTGCTGCACAGGATGTATTGAAGAATTCAAAAAAGATCCGGAGAAATACGTCAAGATCGTTGAGCAAGAGATGCCACAGCATATGGGAATGGGAGAAGAAGACGGCCATGAAGGACATCACCATATGATGGGCGAAAAGGACGAAGATATGATGATGGGAATGGACAAAGGGCCTTCTATGATGGGGCAACATCAGGAACCAATGATGACGGATGAGGCGCAAGTAAAGGAAATCAATCTGGAAGCCTATCAATTTGCTTTTTCACAGGATACGATTATAGTCAATAAAGGGGATACCGTAAAGATTCACGCGACATCTCGTGATGTCCCTCATGGTGTTTTTATCAAAGAGTACGGAATCAATGAAAAGGTGGAAAAAGGCAAAATTACGGATATTGAATTTGTTGCTGATAAGGCAGGAGAATTTGATATTCTTTGTTCGGTCTATTGCGGCCGTGGCCATCAGAACATGAAAGCAAAACTCGTAGTAGAGGAATAATTGAGAGAGTTAAAATAATGGATAAATGGAAAAGCTTTATCAAAAATAAGAAAAATCAGGTCATTTTGCTCCTCAGCTTCTTATGTATTATTAAGATCCCTGAGGGCGGAATGAGATTTGTTTTGTGGATCGCAGGTGGTGTTTTAACCTGTGTTTTGTTGGATGTCTTATTGAATAAAGTGTTTAGAAAGAAAAAGATCACTCCTCAGAGCGCTATTATTACAGGCTTTATTGTTTCAGGAATTCTGGATTATAGCTTAGATTGGTATTTGCTAGTGGTCTTTTCAGCCGTTGCGATACTCTCGAAATTCATCATACAAATAAAGAATAAACATGTATTTAATCCCGCGAACTTCGGTCTTTTCGCGGCGGCTCTCTTTAGACAGCCGCTTACATGGAATATCGAATCAAATATATACCTCATTATTGCCGCCGGGATATACATTGCCTTATCTATAAAAAAGTGGCCTCACGTTTTAGGGTTTCTGCTTGTCTTTTCAGCGGCATTTTATTTTTCAGGAATAAATCCACTGAATATGATCAGTTGGTTCTTCGTATTTGTTATGCTTATTGAACCTAAAACATCAGGATTTGGGACATGGAAAGGCTTGTCTTTTGGTGGGATTGCGGGATTGACAAGTTTCATTATGTTCAAATTTATGCCGCAGATTGATATTTTTGTCACATCCTTAATTGTTGCAAACATATTCAACGCGATCGTAGGGAATGTTAAATTTGGTCAGATTGGAGGTAAATAATGAAAAAAGACCCTATATGCGGAATGGACGTAGAGGAACAGCGTGCCAAAATAATTAAGAGAGATGGTAAAGCATACTACTTTTGTAGCGACAAATGCAAAGATAAATTCATTCGGAATCAGGAAAATTTATCTCAACAGAAGGGGAATGAAAAACAAGTGGTGTCAAAAGGACAGCAGTATACTTGCCCTATGCATCCTGAGATAGTTAGTGACAAGCCTGGAGATTGCCCAAAATGCGGCATGACTTTAGAATCCAAGAATGCCGTTGCAGAAGAAAGTGGGGAGCAGAAAGAGATAAAAAAGCTTGCTCATAAATTCTGGATAGGGTTAGCTTTAGGCTTGCCGGTTTTTATTCTAGCTATGGAAGAAATGATCCCTGCCCTTAAGTTTGGTTTTATTTCTCATAGGATGTCCAGCTTGATACAGCTGATTCTGGCAACACCTGTTATATTTTGGGCTGGTGGATTTTTCTTTACCCGTGCCTGGCGCTCTATTGCCAACCGAAGCCCTAACATGTTCACCCTTATCGCTATTGGTGTCGGAGCAGCGTATTTTTATAGTACGGCTGCGGTCCTATTCCCTCATATTTTTCCTGAATCATTAAAAATGGCAGGGAAGCTGGGTTTATATTTTGAAGCAGGTGTGGTCATTACTGTACTGGTAATTCTTGGCCAGTATTTAGAGGCCAGGGCCAGGGCGCAAACCGGGCAAGCCATAAAGGCATTATTGGGTCTTGCGGCTAAAAAAGCACACAAGGTTACTGCTTCAGGGGAAGAGGAAGTTGATGTTGATCAGATTCAGAAAGGCGATTTGTTACGTGTGCGTCCCGGTGAAAAAGTGCCGTTAGATGGTATCATCACAGAAGGTAAAAGCACCATTGATGAGTCTATGATTTCGGGAGAGCCTGTACCAGTCGAAAAGAAAGAAGGCGAGAAAGTAATTGGTGCGACCGTCAATCAGACGGGAACATTTGTCATGAGAACCGAAAAAGTAGGTTCAGAAACTCTGCTATCCCAAATCGTGCATATGGTTGCTGATGCCCAGCGCAGCAGAGCGCCGATACAGGGTATGGCAGATAAAGTGGCAGGGGTTTTTGTGCCGGTTGTCATTGCCATTGCCGTTTTAGCATTTATTATCTGGTCTTTATGGGGACCGGCACCCGCTTTGGCCTATGCATTAGTTAATGCCATTGCCGTCTTGATTATTGCCTGTCCCTGCGCACTTGGACTTGCCACGCCAATGTCCATTATGGTCGGTGTTGGTCACGGAGCCCAATCAGGCATACTCATCAAGAACGCGGAGGCTATTGAGAAAACAGAGAAAATCACCCATGTGTTAACAGATAAGACCGGCACATTAACCGAAGGAAAGCCGCGTGTCACAGGAATTGAAACGGCTGATGGTATTGATGAAAAAATGCTTCTATCTGTTGCTGGTTCATTGGAAAGCCTAAGCGAGCATCCATTAGCCCGCGCTGTGCTTGACTATGCAAAAGAAAAAGAAGCCGATTTTAAGGATGTAGCAAATTTTGATTCCGTGACAGGCGGAGGCGTTAAAGGGAAACTGGAAAATAAAGAAGTTTATCTGGGCAAGCAAAAGTTTATCGCGAATTTTGTAGAAAAGGTGCCCCAAAACTTGCGGGACAAAGCGACAGCCATGCAGGAGAAGGCTCAGACCGTAGTGTGGGTTGCGCAGGACAAAAAGGTGCTGGGCATTCTCGGTATTTCCGATCCGATTAAGAAAACAACACCGGGAGCGATCAAAGAACTTCATGCCCTCGGGTTAAAAGTCGTCATGCTGACAGGTGATAATAAGAAGACCGCACAAGCGATTGCCAAAGAGTTAAACATCGATGATGTGCGGGCAGAGTTGGAGCCGAAAGATAAGCAGGACATCGTTAAGGATTTAACCCAAAAAGGGGCTTTAGTTTTAATGGCTGGTGACGGCATCAATGATGCTCCGGCGTTGGCACAGGCAGAAGTTGGCGTGGCCATGGGCACGGGAACGGATGTCGCCATTGAGAGCGCAGGGATAACGTTGGTTAAGGGCGATTTGAACGGGATTGTCAAAGCCATAAAACTCAGCCGGTCTGTTATGGGAAACATCCGGCAGAATCTCTTTTTTGCCTTTATTTATAATGCGCTTGGCGTGCCGGTTGCCGCAGGAATTCTTTACCCATTTATTGGGTTACTGCTGAATCCCATGATTGCCGGAGCTGCAATGAGCTTCAGCTCGGTTTCTGTCATTGGTAACGCTCTGAGATTAAGAAATGCAAAAATATGAAGAAGGTGATTATTTATGAAAGATAAATTATTCTTTTATGATACTAAACCCTACGATCAGAAGATATTTGATGAGGCTAATAAGAGATTTAACTTTGAGATCCAGTATTTTAATGGCCATCTTAATCATAACACTGCCTGTTTGAGTAAAGGTTGTAGCGTTGTTTGCGCATTTGTTAATGACTCGATAGACAAAGAAACTATAGGCATTCTTAAGGATTGCCAAGTGGGATTAATTGCCTTACGCAGTGCTGGCTATAATAACGTTGATCTTAAAGCCGCGTATGGAAATATTTATATTGTAAGGGTTCCCGCGTATTCTCCTTATGCAGTTGCGGAACATGCCGTAGCTTTAATACTCGGATTAAATCGTAAAACACATAGAGCCTATTACCGGACGCGAGATGGGAATTTTTCTATTAACGGATTATTGGGTTTTGATATGCACCAAAAAACAATTGGAGTTCTGGGTACCGGTAAGATAGGAAAATGCCTTATCGATATTGCTTTAGGATTCGGCATGAGAATAGTAGCTTATGATAAATTTAAAGACGAGGATTATGCCAAAGAAAAGGGGTTCAAATACGTATCTCTTGCGGAATTATATAAAGAGGCAGATGTCATTTCTTTACATTGCCCACTTAATTCCGAAACATATCACCTGATTAATGAAGACAGTATAAAACAAATGAAAAAAGGCGTGATGATTGTTAATACCGGACGAGGAAAACTCATTAAGACGGATGCTCTAATCGAAGGATTAAAAAAAGGTTTGGTTGGGTCTGCCGGTCTTGATGTATACGAAGAAGAGAGTGAGTATTTCTTTGAGGATTTTTCTAACTCAATGATCAGCGACGACGTACTGGCACGACTCTTAACTTTTCCTAATGTTCTCATCACATCGCATCAAGGGTTTTTCACAAAGGAAGCCCTGGCAAACATCGCGAATACAACCTTGGAAAATATCAAGGAATATTTTGAAGGCGGGTACTTAAAAAACGAAATTTGTTACAAGTGCGATGAAGAATGTAGAAAAGACCAGAAAAAGAGATGTTTTGACCTAAAGCACAAGCAAAAAAGAAAAGTCTAACATAATTGACTTATCGTCGTTACAGCAAAGACGCATTATTATCGTATATATTTCATCGGCTATACAGTTTTAGACACTTGCGCGTAATATCATAAGGCATTTAAATGAAAGAAGATAAGAAAAAAGTTTACATTCGCAGTTTTGGCTAGCAGATGGACGCAGTATTATACGACTATAATTCCGTATCTTAGTGAGATTTGGTGATGTGTAACATATGACCATGAATACAGTTACAACAAAATTGAAGTTTATTTATCGTTCGACACCCATATTCAGGGAAAACGATAAAGAGTCAATCAAGGCATGGGAAGCCAGAACTTTTGAGGTCATGCTTATCTTTTGCAAGCTTTACCAGAATGGGGAAGGAAAGTACGGGATTGGATTGTAGTATTTTATTCGAAGATGGGTGGGAATACGGATCATTTCATGAGCACATAGGGAGCATTCACGACATAGGAGAAGCGAGTTTAAAAGGTCTTTTCGAACTACTATTACATGCGAAAGAAGAATCGGCGAAGAAGGTTATTATTTGGTCTGAGAATAATACATTCCTTGAGCAGCTGACGGAATCTAGCATTAGAAGAAAGAAGCCCCTCAGGGACTTATTTGATTCATTTGTGGAAGTTCGGTTGATAAATATCGATGAGGTTGAGATTGAAAACCTTGAGGATTTAAGAGAGTCTGTTTTTAGAAGCGCAAGATCAGGGGCGCAGTATAAGACTAGGAGGAAGCGATATAAAGTTATTCTTCGAGCTTCCGAGAAAGATGAGCCCAAAGAGGTAATTAATCGAAGATGGGATGAATTAGCAAAAATAATGGCGGAGTGCGCCCACAGATACATGACAAGACCTCCCGATGAAAAAATAAAAGACGCAGAAGAGGAATTGAAAGAAATAGAAAATAATCTTGAAGAACAACCGGACCATGAAGCTAAACGCGCAAAACTTCTAGGTGAAATGGAAGTTTATAAAAAAGAGAAAGTAGAGACTGACAAACGACGAGCAGAAATTAAAAACCAAAAAGACGAACAAGAAGCCAAGAGAAAAGCCGAAGACGAGCGAATAAAAAAGGCATTAATGAGCCGGGGCTTATGTATTGAATGTGGCAAGAAGATCGCAAAAGATTGGAAATTCTGCCCCTTCTGCTCCGCAATAGTAAAAATACTAACACAATAAACATAATAGACATGATAGAAAATGTTTGAATTTTTATAGAAAAAGGGGTAATATGAATACAAAATCAGATAGTCCCGAGTTGAAGGGGGAACCCGGACGTTAAAAAAGTAAAACCTTCGCCAGAAACGGCGAGGGTTTTTGTGTTTTTAGGGGAGTTTTATGAAATCAAATCATAATTTTTATATTCTTTCTATTGATGGCGGTGGGATTCGAGGTGTTTTTGCCGCGCATATTCTTAAGAGGATACAAGAAGAATTGAATATCAAGTTTTATGAGAAATTTGATCTCATTGCAGGAACAAGTACAGGATCTATTATTGCTGCCGCATTAGCTATCGATTATCCAATCGAGAAAATTGTTAATCTGTACCTCGATGAGGGGCAAAAAATATTTGAACACAACTACAGTTCATTTTTCAACTTCTTCAATTGGAAGGGGTTTTTCAAAAGTAAATATAAAAGCAGATATTTGAAAAGTAAATTAGCAGATGTTTTTGGAGAGACTACTCTCTCACAGACAAAAACAAATTTATTAATCCCCGCAACGGATATCTCAAATGGTAATGTATTTGTTTTTAAATCGAATTACGACAAAGAATTTGTAAGAGATATAAATACTCCTATTTCCTCGGCAGTATTATCTTCATGTTCTGCTCCAACATATTTTAAGCCTAATCAGCTTAAAGAGTACTTGCTGGCAGATGGTGGCCTTTGGAGCAATAACCCATCCTTAGTTGCTTTGACAGAGGCAATGGGGAGAAGGTTTAACGTACATAAAGAGTGTATCAGAATATTGTCCATTGGAACTGGAGGATCAAAGAAGTATTACGACGTTGCAGACCATAAAAGGCAATGGGGGTTGAGCCAATGGGGATTGGGATTGCTTGAAACAATCATGAATTTGCAATCCGTTAACGTGGTTAATATTGTCAATTTTATATTAGAGGGGAAAGGTGTTTTAAGGATAAATTTTGAGGCTCACGAAAAGGTTTCTCTGGACGACTTAAAAAGTGTCAATAGTTTGGTTTCGAAAGCAGACGAAATCTTCACATATAATTTTAGTCGCATTAACGATTTTTTAAATGAGGAGGTTTGATATGGAACTAGTAGCATCTTTTGAAAAATTTTTGAATGATGAAGTTAATCTCAACCAGAGCCGGATTGATAAGCTAAATAAAAAGATTGAGACCATCGACAAGTTTTGCACGGAGAACGATGATTTAAAAGGTATCTATAAAGAATTAATCTCTCAGGGATCTTTTGGCCAAAAGACCATCATTAAACCAGTAAAAAATAATGAATTCGATGCAGATGTTTTGCTGTCGATAAATAAAGTCGATTCATGGGAGCCAAGCGACTATGTTAACAACATTTATGGCTACTTCAGAAGCAATAAAAATTATCAAGACATAGTTAAGAAAAGAACTCGCTGCATATTACTAGACTATAAAGGAGATTTTCATATTGATGTCGTTCCTTTCATTGTACAAGAGGGAAATAACCTTATTGCAAATCGGGACGAAAATATCTTCGAAGAAACAAATCCAAAAGCATATACCCTATGGTTATTCAATAAGCACAAAATATCATCAAATCAGCTGATTTATGTTATTAGATTGTTTAAATACCTAAGAGATGTGAAAACCACGTTCTCTGTAAAGTCGATATTGCTTAATACCATGTTGGGTAATTGCATAAATGAAACCGAAGAAAAGGCGAGATTTAAAAACCTGCCAACCGCATTTGTGACCATATTCGATAGATTAAATAATATTCTTCAGAGCAATGAACATATGCCGGAGGTTACAAATCCCACTTTAGAAGCAGAGGACTTTAACAGACATTGGGATGAGGAAAAATACCAGAATTTCAGAGAAAAAATTAAATCATATAATGAAAAAGTTAAATTTGCTTATGATGAGACGGACAAAGAATCGAGTATTAAGAAATGGCGGGATGTATTTGGCGACAACTTTCCCACTAAGATAGAAGAAGATGCCAAGGCAAGTTCATTTTCGGTACTTACTAACAAGAAAAGACCTTGGAGTAATTAGTGTGTTGGTTCAGGAGAAATGATAAGTTATATCGATATGAAGCAGGATTGGTAAGAGCTCATTTTCCGAAACTAAAATATTATGTTAGAGGTGAAAAATTACTAATATTAAAAGGAGAAATAGATCTTATTCACGATAGCAAATTACTGGACACATATCAGGTTGAAATACTATTTCTTGAAGATTATCCTTTCAGCCATCCAGTTGCAAGAGAGATTTCTAATCGCATCCCATGGATTATGGATCGGCATGTGGATAGCAAATATGGGTTATTTTGCTTAGGTCCCAGGGTGCATGTCCAGCAATTTTGGGAGCAGCATCGTACCATTCTTGACTTTATAAATGGTTTGGTTGTGCCTTTTCTGGCTAATCAGTCATTTTTCGAAAGGATGGGCGAGTGGCCAAATGGTTGGTACGCGCACGGAACTCCCGGTATTCTTGAATTTTATAAGGAGGAAATGGGGGGCAGTGACATTAGTTTGATTATTGACGTTTTGGAAAGATTAATAGCCAATGAAGATCTTGGCAGAAACGATAAATGTTTTTGTGGGAGTTTGTTAAAAGCAAAACGTTGTCATTTTGACAACTATAAACGGTTGAAAGGTGTGCTTAACAAGAGTGTTTTTAAGTTAGATATTGACAATCTTCAAAAGTATCAAAAAGACTCCAGAAACATAACAAAAGAAATTTTGGGGCAAGACAAGGATGAAATAAATGACGATAGTAATGACAAAGAAAGCGCAAATTTATAATTACGCAGTGAGGCAGATGGACGTAGTATTAAGCGACTACTACGTCATACATGCATGAGATATTGGGATTGATAACTAATTGTAACTAGAGGAAATGCGGTTTATTGAGGTAAGAGTATGATTATTAAACGATATTTTTCAGAAACTAATTTTGAGAGATTGAATCGGGATTTTAGTTTTTTGGCGGAATCTATCAGGCAGTCCTATGGTGAGCTAGATCTTGCGTTGCGAAACGGCTATTTTAACCTTTATTACAAGGGGAACAGCCTGGCAAGGGTTGCTTTTAAACCGTCAGGAAATTATGAGGCGACTATTCACGAGAAGTTCTTGGTAGAAACCGGCATAGCAAGCGATAAAAGGTTTAAGCTGGCTAAAAAGCGAGACTACTTTCAGCTTGCTGTTCAACAGAAGAACCTCCGCGCCTTATTTCAAAGCAAATATTTGAAGAAGCTCTGTTCCAACATAAAGAAAGTGCACTATGGAGAAGAAATTGCTTTTGAGCAGTCATTAATTACAGATAACCTGTCTCGCGAAGATATTATTTTCATCGATCGGCAGGTAACAGATACTGGCTTGAAAAGGAAGCGCATGGATTTGTTAGCGTTGTCTCAGGTTAAAGGCAGCCAGTATAGATTTCTGGTCGTGGAAGTAAAGCTTGGCAATAATCCGGAATTGCGCCAGCAGGTTTCTAAGCAGCTTGCTCAATATATCTCCCATATCGAAAAATATTTCAAGGATTACAAGGAGTGCTATGAACGGCATTTTTCCCAAAAGAAACAATTGGGTTTGATTGATGTGCCAAAAACAGCTTCTATTGAAATCATTTCAGGCGTGAAGGGATTGATAATAGTAGGGGGGTACTCGAAGATCGGCTCTGCAATGATACGGGATTTGAAGAAAAACTATCCATCGCTGTTGGTGAAACAATTCGATTACATGCTTAATAGGAGAGAGATTAGTGGATGAAGCTTACAATTCACAGAGGAACCCGTGAGATAGGTGGTTCGTGTATCGAACTACAGTCAAACCATTCAAGAATTCTTATTGATTATGGTTTGCCATTGCCGCAATCAGAGAAGGAATCAACGGAAGATACGCTTATCGACATTAAAGGCCTGTATGCAGGAGAGAGATCGTCGTTTGACGCGATACTATTAAGCCATCCCCATCTGGACCATTACGGTCTATTTTCGCATATCAATGCGGAAATCCCTGTTTATTTAAGTGCTGGCTGTCATGAAATTATCAAAATAGCCTACTATTTTGGGCAATCAAGCTGTTTATTGGAAAATGTCAAACTGGTTAAGGCGTGGGAGCAATTTACAATAGGCGATCTTGAGATAACACCCTACCTCGCGGATCATTCAGGTTTTGATGCGCTCAGCTATCTCATCAAATCAGGAGATAAGAAACTGTTCTATTCTGGTGACTTT
>CAZYVR010000068.1:17910-20314 GCA_964651145.1 uncultured Victivallales bacterium
TGAATATCCATACGAGTGGACATGCTTCGATAGTAGAACTTAAACGGTTAGTTGAAGCATTAAAACCAAAGACTATTATTCCAAACCACACGCTCTATCCGGATAGGTTTGAAGAGTTCTTTGGTGCTTGTGTAAGATGCCTAAACGATGGGGAGAGCATAAATATTTAATTGAGAGAGATATTGACTGAGTCAGATAGGTGTAATAAATGCTTTGTCACAAATAGCATATATTTTTTGTGACAAAAATAGACCCCATTTTTGATATAAATAACGTAAAATAAATAGTTTATAATGAAATTCAAATAAAAGGGGTACCGGGCGTGCTCTAAATGTCCATTACTTCAAAATGTCCACTGGCGAGTGGACATTTAGCCTGCCAGACTTGTAATGTTCACTTTTTGCTAATGTTCACTAATTAGTGAACATTAGGTTGTCGTCAAAGACCAGCGGTTGCAAAAATCATCTTGACATAATGTCGCAATTATAATATACTATTTTCGACATCTAAAAAGGATAAATTATGCAAACTATTGTGGATAAAATAAAAAATGACATCTATAAGCAGAAACGGGGATTTGTATTTACTAAGTATCGGTTTTTTGATTTAGGGAATCCCAAGACGATTGCTAAAGTGCTGGAGCGCATGGTTGAGTCAGGTGAGATTAGGCGCATTGCCCGCGGAATATATGATTATCCGGAAAAACATCCGAAATTTGGCGATGTGCCGCCGGATCCAAATAAAATAGCTGACGCGCTCGCTGAAAAAGATAATCTTAAAATTCAGCCGTCGGGGGCATATGCGGCAAACTTGCTCGGTTTATCTGATCAAGTGCCTGCAAAATTCGTTTTTTTAACGGACGGGCATTCACGTACAGTTAATATTGGGAAGAGGAGTATTACATTAAAAAAGACAACTCCCAAAAATATGGCCACGGCCGGGCGTATTAGCGGATTGGTCATTCAGGCTTTGCGTTATATGGGACAGGAAAATGTGGATGATAGTGTTATCAATATTTTAAAAAGAAAATTATCAGATAAAGACAAGAAAACACTTATGGCCGATCTCCGTTACGCTCCGGTGTGGATTGATCAAGTGTTACGAAGATTAAATGAAAAGTAGAGGTGCGCTTTGAATAAAAAAGACATAGTCAAAAATTATGCTAAAAAGCAAAGGTATTTTTCTTTATCACAGATTATTGAAGAGACCAATTTTGACAAGAAGTTGGTTAAGGATTATTTATTTCAGCTTAAAGAAGAAAAGAGCGTCTATGACGCCGGATATGGATATTATTCAACTGTTGCTCAAGAATTTCCTTTTGAGCCTGTTCGCAAGGTGGAGACCATACGTCAGGACATAAAGAAAAAATATCCCCTCATTGATTTTTTGATCTGGGATACCAAGCTTTTCGCACCGTTATATCATCATACTCAGACACACCATATAACTTTTGTTGAGGTTGAAACAGATGCTGTTTTTCCTGTTTATGATTATTTGGACAGTAAGCATAGATTCGTTTTAAAAGAAAAAAGAGTTAAATCATTTTTTGCCGGATTTGATGTGACTCGTGATCCTGTGGTTATTCGTGTGATTCCGTCACGCTCTCCGCGGGATGGAAATGTTCCCGCTTTGGAAAAGATTCTGGTGGATATGTATCTTGACCTGAACAAGTACAATTACATAGCTCAATCTGATTATTTTGAACTATGGTGGGATCTGGTCCGGCTTTACCGTATTAACATAGGAGAGTTGCTGAGCTATAGCAGACGGCGCAGGTGCCTGAAAACGCTAATTCCGCAACTTACTGATAATATTAATAGTTACGCAATAGACTTCTGCCACATTATGTCAAATGTTGGCAAAAGTCTATAATTAAGGAGATTTTGTGATTGATAAACAAATTATAGAAAAATTGCGACAAGAGCTTGGATTTAAAGATCCCGGTATATTCGAGAAAACAGTATACGCTTTAAACCTTTTGCCGTCATTGCTTGAGACCTATCCCGATCTTATTTTCAAAGGCGGGACATCGATTCTTTTACACCAATATCCGCCAACAAGGCTTTCGATTGATATCGATATTCTTCTCCCTGAAAATGAAAGAAAATCGATAAATGAACAGTTGGTAGCCGTTGCAAAAAGATCGGGTATATTTAAATCTGTAGAGGAGAATGTAAGGAAAAGTAAAACCGAAATTCCTAAAGCACATTTCAAGTTCTTTTACGATTCCCATTTTTCCAAGATAGGGCAGAGCATTTTGTTAGATATTGTTTTTTCCGACAATCCGTATCCTAGACTGGTAAAAAAGCCACTAAAAGGACAGCCCCTGATTTTGAAAGAAACAGACGCTGTGGTCGCTATCCCTACGGTGGAGGGTTTATTCGGAGATAAGCTGACAGCAGGC
>CAZYVR010000069.1:0-20297 GCA_964651145.1 uncultured Victivallales bacterium
TGATAGACCAAACTCTCCTGCCGGAAGAACTGGCATATATTGAAACCGATAACCTAGAAGAAATATTCGACTGCATAACGCGCCTGGTTGTCAGGGGAGCGCCTGCCATAGGCTGCGCCGCCGGCCTTGGCCTCGCCGCAGTGGCCCAGAACTTTAACAGCGCTTCGCCTTCAATATTCCTTGAAGAAGTAAAAAAAGCGGCAGACAGACTTTCAGAATCCCGGCCAACGGCGGTCAATCTTTTCTGGGCTCTCAAGCGTTGTGTTTCCGCGCTGGAAAATTCAAACTTGGATAATGTTTCCGAAATGAAACTGCGCCTTGTCAAAGAAGGCCTCTCAATACTGGAAGAGGACATTGAGATGTGCCGTTCAATAGGCAAACACGGAAGTTCTCTGCTGAAAAACGGAATGGGCGCGCTCACCCATTGCAATGCCGGAGCGCTCGCCACCGGAGATTACGGAACCGCTCTTTCGCCAATCTATGTGGCTCATGAAAATGGCATAAAAGTCAAGGTCTACTCTGACGAAACAAGGCCATTGCTCCAAGGCTCGCGCCTCACTGCATGGGAATTGATCAAAGCCGGGGTGGATGTAGTGTCGATATGCGACAATATGGCGGCTCAGGTCATGAAAGAAGGAAAAATAGACATAGTCATTGTCGGCGCAGACCGCGTGGCTGCCAACGGCGACGCCGCAAATAAAATAGGAACCTATGGAGTAGCTATCCTTGCAAAGCATCACAACATTCCTTTTTACGTGGCAATTCCTTATTCAACTATTGACGTAGCCTTGAAAGACGGCTCTGAAATTCCTATAGAACAGAGGCATGCCGATGAGATCAAATGCGGTTTTGGAAGACGCACAGCCCCAAAAGAAGTGGAAGTCTACAATCCGGCTTTTGATGTTACGCCCAATGAACTGATCAGCGGCATCATCACTGAAAAAGGCATACTGAAGCCGCCATACAAAGATAAAATAGCAAAGATGATGCAGAACAAATAAAAAAAAATGTCAGCGACATCTCACTAAAAGCTGATGTGCATCACTGACGCTTGCTACATTCCGCTATAATCTCAGGCATGCGCAAACGATAATATGTTTGCGCCTGCAAGCTTTCTCGCATATCTAATGGATTTTTTCAATTGAAATGATATCTTATTGCTTAATAATTTTTATTTAGAGGCATTGGAAATTTATGGAAATTCTATATGATATAAGACTTGACAGCGGAGCAAAATACAAAGCCCGCGCCAAAGACGACATGAATCTAAAAACAGACGACTGGGTCGTCATACGCAAGGATTTCTTCCTTGACTACGGTCAAATATTGGAAAAACGCGGAGAATGTCAGTCGCCATGTGAAGGCGGATGCAAAAACTCAAAGACAGATCATCCCAGGATTCAACGCAAGGCAACAGTGCTTGACAAAAGCAAAGCCAACGAAAATGCAATGAGAGGCAAATCAGCTTTAAGAACAGCCCATCAGCATGTGGAACGCCTGAAACTGCCTATGAAATTGATGAATCTGCACTACTCTTTTGACGGCAAGCTTATAACTATACAATTCACAGCCGAAGGACGCATTGACTT
The DNA here is from genome assembly GCA_964651145.1 of uncultured Victivallales bacterium. Classification (GTDB taxonomy): domain Bacteria; phylum Verrucomicrobiota; class Lentisphaeria; order Victivallales; family GWF2-45-14; genus CAZYVR01. Next base: position 1,590 of record CAZYVR010000069.1, read on the forward strand.
CCGTCAACTAGTGAAAGACCTTTCTCAAGCGCTCAACACCAGAATTGAACTGCGCCAGATTGGCGTGCGTGATGAAACCGCAATATATGGCGGCATGGGAATTTGCGGCAGGCAACTGTGTTGTTGTTCGTTTCTTAAGGAATTTGCCTCCATAAATGTGCGAATGGCAAAGGAACAGGACCTTTCTTTGACGCCAAGCACAATATCCGGAATCTGCGGCAGACTCAAGTGCTGCCTGAAATATGAACACGAAGGCTATCTTGATCTGGAAAAAACAATGCCGCGCCGCGGAGATGTTTGCGAATGCCAGGAAGGACGCGGCAAGATCATTGACAGAAATCTATTGACTCAACAAGTAACCGTAATGCTTGACGACAACAACAACACAATGGAATGCCCAAGAGATGAAGTCAGAGTGGTTTATCCTGAAAAATACAAAATTCCCAAAGCCAACGCTAAATCAGAGCGTGAGCTTGATGAAAATGACGATGAAATAAAAAAAATGGAAGACTGACTGCCTTAAATATATTGAAGCTTTCTCTATTTTCTGTATAATTTTATTTACTCATATAACTAAAATGAGGTTTATACTATGCTTGGAAGCAGGTACAAATATAATGGAATGCCCTTAATCAACCTCTCTCCGCTGCAGTTGGTCACAAGGAACATTGTTGAAGATAAAGTCAAAAAAAATATTTACACCTTTGAAAAAATTCCATGCTGCATTTGTGAACAATCTGATTTCCAAGAACTTGCGACCAGAGATCGCTATGGGCTCCACTACCCTGTAGTAATCTGCAAACACTGCGGAATGGCGCAGGCAAATCCCAGGATGACCCAGGCTTCCTATAATGAATTTTATAAAAAAGAATACCGGAAGCTATATGGCGGCGAAGAAAAGCCTTCTGAAGCTTTCTTTCAAAACCAATACTCAATAGGCGGAAGCATTTTTACATTTATTGAAGGCGCAGGAGCAGAAGGCCTTCTCCCTAAGCCTGTTCATAAAATGCATGTGCTGGAAGTTGGATGCGGCGCAGGCGGCATTTTAAAATTTTTCAGGGACAAAGGATGCACAGTCCAAGGAATTGACCTCGGCCTGGAATACCTTGAGTATGGAAAAAAGAATTTTGGACTTGATCTGCACGAAAGCTCTATAAAAGATTTTTCTCCCGAAAAAAAATTCGACTTGATTATTTACAATCATGTTCTTGAACACATATTAGACCCCAATGAAGAGCTAAAATATGTTCATGGCCTTCTTGCGCCAGATGGCATTCTTTTTGTGGGAGTGCCAGGAATCATAAATATTAATGACGAGTTCTATCACAATGATTTTCTTCTATACCTTCAAAATGCTCACACTTATCATTTTTCTCTTCAAACACTGAATAACTTATTGACAAAAAATGATTTTGAGTTAATAGGCGCCACCAATCATATACTAAGTCTTTTCAAAAAAGCAGACACAGCTTCACAGAAAAAAATTATTAATGATTTTGAACTGGAAATAGAATTTCTGACTAAACTTGAAAAGCTCAGAGAACTAAAAGAACAGATGTAAGAACATGCTTCTGCATGCTTCGCTTTATAGATTCAGCTTGAAAATGAACAAAAAAAAAGGGCCAGACCTTTTTATGGATCTGACCCAATATATAATAGCTTAACTATTACCAGCTTTTACGCTTAGGACGCTCTTCTCTAGGACGAGCTTGATTGACTTTGAGATTTCTGCCTTGAACAGCTGTACCATCCAAAGCTTCAATTGCTTTTTCTGCATCGGCTGGGTTTTCCATTTCTACAAAACCAAAACCTTTAGAATTACCAGTATCTCTGTCTGTAATTACATTTGCTTTTACGACAGCGCCGTATTCCGCAAATAATTCCTGAAGATCACCTTCTTTTACTCCGTAAGCGAGATTCCCTACATATATATTCATATATATACCTTAAACTTAGTGCGTTAATCAATTTACTTTACCGACTAAACGCACAAGCTAATCGATAAAGCGTTGCCACTTATTGGCAATGTTTAGAAAAAGAACACATAACTTGCTATTTTATACAATATTATCCTTTTACACAGGAAGAATATACACGCGATATTTTAATTATCAAAGAAAAAAAAGTTTTTTTTGTAAAATTATTGAAATCTTTCGTGACATTTCAGCCTTCTCTCCAAACAAAAGATTAAAAACAGCCTCAAAACCATTGCTAAAACAGGGCCACAACAAATATCAGTTTTTTAAAAAACAACTGCACAAACAAACAAAAATCCCGGTTTTTTGGTTAAAGTGTGCCTTGAGGCTCCAAATTTCGACCGTTACTTGAAAACGTTTCTTTTTGCCTTTGCTTTGTTTTTGTAAACCTCATCTATCAAAGAATAAAGCTTTCTGTTCTTAAAATAAGCAAAGATGGAGCCATTACCATCGTGCAGAACAGAAATCTGACAACCTGTGCAAGTTATCTGCGCCAACGATGGCTTCCCCTGCATATGAATAAGAATTTGTATGCCATTCGTTCCGCACTTGCATCCCCCCTCTACAGAGCTGCTGTCCACTTGGTGAAGGGCTAAAAAAAGCTCATCGAGCCTCTCTTTGGGAAAAATCATTTCGTTTTTCTTAGGGCCGCAGCAACAATGATCCTGCTCAAAAATCTCAACACGAACAACTCTATTCCTACTGATACGCAATCTGGAGAGGGCTATTCTAACTGGAGAGAGTGATAGCAAGAGCCACACAACAACAACAATAGCCAATAAAACTGACAGCCAAAACAAGTATGTTTTTTTGCGCTGTTTCAACATTGCCCCTCTCTATGCCAGTTATGACTCTCCATTTTTTTTCATTTACCTTATAACACGAAACCCTCCAAAAAAAGAGCGGCCTTGCGTTATTTTCACTTTCAAATCTCTAAAAAACTACTATATATATTTTATGTCGCGCCTCAAGATAACGCTAAAGTTTTCTTCAGGGCTTTCACCGCAATTTCCGTCATGCGGTCAAGCGCATCTTCGGGCGTGTTAAGCGGCGGAAGGAAATATATGGAATCGCCAAGTGGGCGCAGCAAGGCGCCAAGCTTTACGGCTTCCTGATAAAATCTGTATCCTGTTCTCAGCTTATAATCAAATGCCTCGCCTGTTTCTGGATTTATGATTTCCGCGGCGGCAATATATCCGATTCCGCGAACATTGCTTAGCGCTCCGGTCTCTTGAGCCACATGCTCCATGCGCTTTGCAAGCGCCTTTCCTTTTTTCTCCGCATTTACAATAAGGTTTTCATCTTCATAAATCTTCATGGCGGCAATAGCGGCGGCGGCAGAAAGAGCGTATCCTGTATAGGTGTTTGAATGCATAAAAGCCTTGCCTGAAAAATAGTCATCGTAAAAAGCGTTGTATACTTCCGTTGAGCAAAGCGTAACGGCCATCGGCCCCCAACCTGCGGTAAGCCCCTTGGAGAAGCAGGCAAAATCCGGCGCAATTCCGGCATATTCGCAAGCCATCATTCTGCCGCATCGTCCAAATCCGGTCATAATCTCATCGGCAATAAGATGCGCACCGTTCCGGTCAGCCCATTCGCGAAGCTTGCGAAGCAGGTCGGGACTGTAAATTTTCATTCCACCAGCCCCTTGAACAACAGGCTCAAAAATAATAGCGGAAAGCTCTTCGGACATTTCATCGAGTTGTTTTTCAATTTCACGCCAGGCGGATTCCGGATACTTGTCCCAGCCTTCGCTGTCCGGCCCGTCGCAATAGATCAACGGCGCCGTTTTGGCTATTTCTGGCAAAATCGAAGCGTAAGGCTTTGAGTACAATTCGCAGTCACCGGCGGCAAGCGTAAGGATGCTCTCTCCGTGATATCCATTATGCAGAGCCAAAAACTTATTTTTTTGGGCGTTCCCGGTCTGGAGATGATATTGCAAACTCAGCTTCATTGCTATTTCGACGGAAGTTGAGCCGTTGTCGGCATAAAAAACCTTGTCTAGCGGCGGGCATATTTGAGCCAGCTTTGCAGACAGCTCCACAATTGTCTCATTTGTTGCGTTGGCCAAGATAACATGTTCAAATTTATCGAGCTGGGAGTCAACCGCTTTTCTGATTTGCGGGTGGCAGTGCCCCAGGCTCTTGCACCACCACGAGCTGATGGCGTCAATAATTTCGCGTCCGTCGTCAGTGTATAAAAAAGGGCCTGAAGCTGATTTAACGACAATCGGCTCAAAGCTTTCGTAATCCTTCATTTGGGCGCAGGGATGCCACAAATGTTTCATATCCAGATCAATGATTTCTTTTCTGTTCATCGCAAGCGTCTTATTTCCATGTCAAGGTATGCGGTTTGGCGCCGTCCTTGAACATGTCAGGATAGAGCTCCTTGGCGCAATTTGGACATAAGCTGTGAGAGAAATCCGCGTCTGACAAGCCTTGCAGATATTCTTCTATAGGATGCCAGTATCCAATCGAATCGCGAATGTCCTTGCACTGGGAACATATAGGAAAGCGGCCGTCAAAAGAGTCTGCATTGAGTTCTTCTTTTAACTTTTCAATTTGCGTTTCCTGCTTTTTAAGAGTCTTGAGAGCGTCTTTCAGGTCTTTTTCCAATTTCTCATTATTTGCCTCAAATTCCGTCAAAGCAGACACACGCTGTTCAAGCTCTAAACTGGACTTGTCAAGACTCTCTTTAAAGCGCGCAATCTCAGCTTTTAATTTCAAGCATCGCATCATCAGCAACAATGCCAGAATCAAAAACGCAAAAGCCGCCGCGCATGTAGTTATAAATATGGGACTGTTCATTTTTTTATCAAATATCGCTATTTTTTTATATATATCGCAAACTAAAACATACACGATATAAAGCAAAAATAAAATCGGCGTGAATCATTTTTTTGCAAATCCACGATTATTTCGAAAACACACCCTTGACAAAGCCATAAAGGAACAGTAAAATTACCTCGATGGGAACGTTCCCATTGTAAACATTTATATAAGAAGGAAAACTGAAATGCACATTATAAATGAGATTAAGTATATTTGCCTAGATGCTCAATCAGCCGGAGCTACAGCAGAATTCGCAGCAAAAGAGCTGATGCATTATTACAGCATGAGCTCTGGCCGAAAATTACACTTAGACTCCACCTCCAGCAAGGAGTGCAAAAACACAATAACACTGAAATGCGCGTCATCACACAGCGAGGATGACAGCTTTCAAATAATCTGCGACAGCAATGACGCCACAGTAAAGATAACCGGCAGCAATCCGCGCTCACTGCTGTTCGGGGTATATAGATTTCTGAAAAAAACGTTTAAAATCAGCTGGAACTCTCCGTGGCCGGAAGGCGAAATTGTGCCAGGCGGACAAATAGTGGAGCTCCATGATTATACTCTTAATGAGAAGGCAAATTTAAAATACCGCGGATTTTACGTTGATTCAGCGCAATACAGTGTGACTGCGGACAATATCGAGCAGATTATAGACTGGATGGCAAAAAACTCAGGAAATTTTCTATTGGTTTCCACAATGTTCTACGAACAAATCAAAGCTCCGCTGCTGAAGGCCCTAAAGCTTCGCGGCATGATTCTGGAAGTTGGACATCACGGCTTCAATTTTTTTGTGGATCCCAAGAAGCATTTCGCCGAACATCCAGAATGGTTTTCCATGCTAAACGGCAAGCGGGAGCCGGGCATATTTTTTGCCAATATGATCCACAACAGTCAGCTTTGCTCCTCAAATAAAGAGGTCATAAATGTTTATGCTGATAAGTTTATGGAATTCTGGAATGCCAATCCTGAAATAGATATTTTGGGAATTATTCCGAATGACGGCTTCGGCTGGTGTGAATGCGAGCAGTGCGCCAAGCTTCAGGGCAACGCCTCCAGAAATCCGCTGCGCCATCAGGACTTGGAAGGCAACTCTCACACCAAGCTGGGCGGAGCTCAATACCACCATCTGGTCAATCAGGTGGCTCACAAGGTTGCAAGCAAACGCCCCGATCGCAAAATGGCGTTCTGGGCATACGCCGGAGTGATTCAACCGACCGACATAATCCGGGACTTGCCGGAAAATATGATTCTCAGCATTGCCCTGTATGAGCGCTGGTACAATTATGCGCTGGACGATCCGGCAAATCTGAAAAACCCGGACAATGTCAATCCGCATATTGTGGATATATTGCGCCAATGGCGGGACATTTTTCCGGGCGAAATAAACATATACGAATATTACGCAAAATATTGCTGGCAAAGCATGCCTAAATGGATGCCTGAAACAATCCGCCGCGATATAGATTTATTTAAACAATTAGGATTGCAGGGACTGCTCTCCATGGCGGAATACGACAATTCTGTATTGTACGAAATCAATAATCTGGCGCAGTTCGGCATGAGCTGGTCCGCGTCCTGGTCTTCAGAAGAATTGCTGGATGAATACGCAGGAGGTGTTTTCGCTGGAGCCGAAGACACAGTCAGAAAGCAGATTGACCAAGTGATCGAACTAATGACGCCATTCGCGAAACTCGGTCCGCGCTATCCCGAAAACTTGACGCCTAAGGCAGAAAAAGGATTTGCTCAAATTGAAATCAATTTCCAGGAACTGGCGGCCGAATTCAGAAAGAACAAAAAAGAGAATTCAACTCAGGCAGCCGTGACCCTTGAGAAATGGGCTGGCAACATGCGCATGACAAGCGAGCACTTTGCTTTAAATAGACTGTTTTACCGGATGCTTGCAGCGAGCGACATCGGCGACTACACTGAACTTGAAGCAGCTCTAAAGCAATGGCGCAAGGCCAAGCAGGCCTTTTACTCATCTTTCAGAAGCCTCGACAAATCGGGAGCATGTCTAAGCGATGATGTCTGGACAATAAACCGGGCAATCAGCCTTTTTGAGTATGAAGATGATCTAGAAAAATTGCTCAATCAAGCTCAAACAAGAAATCTGCCTAAATCTAAAGGCGCAATATCCAAACAAATAAACAAACTCTGGCACTGGCTATGTTAAATGATTTACAATTGCATTTTAATCTTTTTATGTTAAAGAAATAATTCAGCAAATTGCTTGACTGAATAAAATAAAATTATGCAAAGGCGGCAAATGACAACATTAATAGAAGTTGCAAAACTTGCGGGAGTTGGAAAATCCACAGTGTCCCGTGTGATAAACAACGATCCTCTTGTTGCGGAAGAAACACGCAAAAAAATTCTGGACACAATAAGCAAATGCGGCTACAAGCCAAATTCAACCGCTCGCAGCTTGAAAAAACAGGACAGAAAAAATCTTGCGATTGTAATTCCTCACGGCAAAATAGGCTCTTACCTGTCGCACGCCGTAAACGCGCAGAAAATAGAAGGCATAGCTTCGCAGGCGTTGCTTGAAGATTATCGGCTGACAATCATCCCGGAGCAGCTCAACAATCCCGACACCTTCAGGGAAGCTATTTACAAAAACGACATTGACGGCGTCTTCATACTCACTGAGCTTGATGACGAAAGCCTTTTTGACTTTTTTGCTCAATACTCAATTCAAGTAATGCTGGTCAACTGGCAGGCCAGATCGCGACAAATGCCTTTTGTGATGACCAACCACGACCTCGCCGCGCAAACAGCCGCGGAATATTTGGCAAAACAGAACTGCAAGCGCATAGCCGCAATGAACTGCTTGCGTCCCTTTTCATTGCCAAAATTCGAGGAAAAAGCGCTAAAGCTGGGATTGAGCTTCACAAAAAAATGGTTTTGGGAATTCCCGGCCAAAACAGACGCTGACACAATAGGCAAATTTTTCGAACAATACACAGCCGCGCCCCATCCAGAAAGGCCAGACTGCATTTACATAAGCAATAACCACATGGCCGCTGACTTCATAGAAGCCGCCACAAAAAACAATATACACATTCCTTCAGACCTCAAGCTGGTGGCGTTTGACGACATGCTTCTGGCATCCTACATAAAGCCATCCCTCACATGCCTCCGGCAAAATGGGGAAGAAATAGGACGATTGGCAATGAAAGAAATGCTAAAACTACTAAACAAGAAAACAAAAAACGTCGAAAAAATGGTCCCGGCTGAATTAATTAAACGCAAGTCAGCATAAGCTCTTCGCACCACATTGAGATATAAAAGAAGACAAAAATAATCAACAGAAAAGGAATATTGAACAATGACTAATCCCGAAAAAGCTTGTTTATTTGAAAAGAAATATTTAACCGCAACTGTTTTGTTTTTTATGTTTTTGGGGATTGGCTGCAAGGATATAGAAACAGGATCCCCCTCGATCAAAACAGGCAAGTTTTCAACGGAAAAAACACAGACAGAGCTCCGACCCTGCAATGAGTTAACAGCAGGAAAACTTCGAATGACTTTAGGCAAAAACGGAAAAATAAAGCTGTTTGACAACAATGTCCTAATGCTTGAAGAAAACTATGCAAACCTGTTTAGTATGAAAAATCCCAAGAAAAAAAATTATCAGGAAAATGGGTCAAAAATAATCATTTTAACATATGAGACTCCAAGAGGGGGCATGACTAAAAAAATAAAACTGTCTCCAAACGGGGCATGGATAATCTGGGATGCAAAAGCCAGACAAAAGACAAAAGGGGGGATTGAACTGTCATGTCCCCAAAAATCCCTCAAAGCCCCGTATCTTTACTTTCATCCATTCAATCGCACAGCGAGAACAGAACTGGCAGAGTTCCCCAAAAAGCGAAACTTTGCTCCGCAAAACAAGCTTCTTGCGCCATACTGCATAATAACTGACGGCAAAGGCAATCAAAAAGAATTCCAACTGGCCTCAAGCAAAGGGTGCTGGAAAGTTCAGGAAAACTCAAAAGACACCCGATACAACATTACAAATTATCAAAAGCTAAATCCGGGCGAAAAGCTGACATGTCTTATTCACTATATAGCGTCGCCTGAAGAAAATTACCCGCTCGTCTCTTTCGACGGAGAAGTAAAAGAGCGAGGAAATCTGCATGAATTGACAAGCATAGCCGAAGACAACTTTTCAATAACTCTCTCTCGTTCCACAAAGTACACTTTTACAAATAAATCTTTGACCGTAAATGTAAACTACCGTTCCCTAGACTCGGTTTCCCGCTTAGTGAACATAAAATATCAAGTTGTTGACATGAATGGCAAAATTGTAAAAAAAGGGGAAAGCAAGCTAAAAAGCAACGGAAAAGATTTTGCGTCAGAAAAAATTGAGTTGTCCTTTCCGCTCAACGGCGTGTATAGACTTGAACTGACATACGCCTATAAAAATATAAAACGCAGAAGAGAGACCATATTTGCAGTATTGCCTAAAATATCCCCGACAAGCTTCAGACCCGATTCCATATTCGGGGCATCAATTGGAGCGCGCGGAATAACCAGCATGGGACAAGCGAAATATTTTGGACTGTTGGCAGAAAGATGCGGGATGAAGTGGGATAGATGGTGGAATGGCCTGGGAGACAGCAGATGGGCAGATCTTGAATACAAAGGAGTCAAAAATTGGAAGCGCCTTGACATTGCGTATGAAACGGCTCAAAAATTCAAGATTATGACTTTGGGCGTGATATCTTCCAATAAAAGAGTTTACAATAACCCAGAGCTCATGCGCAACATGGATAAATTGTTCCATGAAAATTTTGACAAATATCTTGAACTCTACATCAATGATTACGTTATCCCGATGGCCACCCATTTCAAAGGAAAAATAAAATACTGGGAAGTCGGAAATGAACCTTACTGGCGTTATGGCGAAACTCCTGAAAAATATGTCAAATTATTGAAAAGAGTCTATAAGGTTCTCAAAAAAATAGATCCTGAAATTAAAGTAGTCGGCACCTGCGGGCCTCCGGGATCTCATGGGTTCTACTGGTATCATAAAACCTTTGCGCTTGGCTCCCTGAAATATCAGGACATACTCTCATGCCATCTTTACCTGTGGAGCGGACGCAGCTGGGTAGGAAGCGGCAGAGAGCTTAAAATAAGAAAATGGTCGGATCAAATCAGAAAAATCATGAGAAAACATGGAAGAGAACTGCCCATATGGAACACCGAAACCACGGTGACGCCGCCAACAACAATGTACACAGACAGAACAAGACACAAAGATTTTATAAAGTTTGTCAAAAAATATGCGGATCAAACTCCTAAAGACCCCACCGAATTGTCTCAAATGTATTTCAAGCTTGTACTCATGAATTTTATTGAAAACATAAAATACTTTTTCTTTGTGTGGGGCGGCGGCAATGAATATATATTCAGGGCTCTGGAATACGATCTGACGCCATTTCCCATTGTGGCAACACAAGCAGCAATGGCAAAACATCTTGAAGGGGCTAAATACATAAAAGAAATTCCTATCAACAAAAATATTCAGGCTTATTTGTTCAGAAGCAAAAATAGCCTGATCCTTATTCCCTGGGGGACATATTTCGCCAAAGACAATTACGCAAAAATCACAATCCCCTTGCCGCTAAAAATGCTCAAAGCAAAAACCATATTCGACAATCCCCAAAAAATAGAAGGCAATAAAAGCCAAAGCTCCTTTAAAGTCACATGGCTGCCATTTTTCCTTCTCATAAAAAATACAACTCAACAGGAACTTGAAAAAAGTTTTGCGTCCGCAACACTGAACAGCAACTTTAAAGAAAAAAAAGAGACATCCATAAGCGACAAATCCTTTGCGGGCAGAAAAGCTAAATCATCCGACTGGTCTGGTTTTTATCCCATCGATCTGGCAAATGTCGCAAACAGAGGTTTTAAAGATGAAACAGTGGAAGACCAGAAAGGCGGCTGGTCTGATGAAGGGGAAAATGACATGAGATTTCTGAAGACGGGCGAATGGCTGTTGAACGAAGTTCCTTTTAAAATAATCGCCCCGGAAAAGAACAATGGAAAATCATGCGTTGTGCTAAAAAACTATAAAAGGCCCTATTTCCCTGAAAGAGCAAAAATAAAAGTAGACAAACGCCTTTGCAAGCTTCACTTTCTGCACACTGCAACATATGGAAAGCCCAAAGTTCCGGCTTTCACCTACATAATAAACTTTAAAGACGGGAAAAAACAAATTTTCGAAATAGAATGTGGAAAAAATGTAGCCAACTGGTATTATAACTCTGGAAAACTTCCAGAAGCAAAAGTGGCATGGGAAGGGCCAAATCCTGTAAAAAATAAAGTAAGAATATGGCAGACAGAACTTGACATTAAACATGAAAAAGGAGCTGCGGCAGTGATTGAGTCAATCGAAATTGTGTCAAAAAACAAGTCTATTCCCATAATACTGTCAATAACAGGCGTTTATTCTAATTAGCAAAAGAGCAAAGAGGACAACAATGCGTCAAATTAAGAGAACAGGCTTTACGCTCATCGAATTGCTCATAGTGATTGGCATCATCGCTATTTTGGCCTCCATGCTCTTGCCAGCGTTAAATAAAGCAAGAGCAAGCGCTAAAAAAACTATTTGCGCCGCGAACTTAGCCTCCTGCTTTAAAGGAACGATCATGTATGCCGATGACTACTCCAGCTATATAATGACAGGCTATTACCCTTCAGGAAGCGGCCCTTATCAATACACTAACTGCTGGAAGCACCTTCTGGCTCCATATCTCAATGTAAAGCAAAAAGAAAACGGATATATAATAGACTATAATGGAACAGCTCTGGTATGCCCTTCCGCCGAAAGCAATATTGCCTCTTCTTTTCAAGCTGGATATTCCAATGATCCCGACACATCTATATTCGGGGTTATCGGCAAAAGCAAATCCAGAAGATTGTCTGGCATAAAAAAAGCTTCAAAATTGATTTTTATGGTAGACGGAGCCGCGCCCGATCCGAACAACGACTCGTTTATATATTCGGTGGTAGACTTTCAAGACCAAATAGGTTTTCGGCATCTAGGGAAAGCAAATATTTTATGGATGGATGGGCACAGCTCATCCGGCATACCTCAAAAAAATGATTTCAGTATAAAGTAACTCCGACTCCTAGAACATCCAAGATTATGGCTATTATTACTTAATTCCATGACAGAGCAATCGTGTTAGACTTATTAAGGTTATTTAATCAAAAAAATTATAGCATGCTTGAAAAATACCCCCTTGACGGTTATACTACAACAAGGCAAGTTATCATATAACTTAAATTTAACATTAGGACACCTAGTGACTGAATCCAAAAGCTCTCGAGTAAGAAAAATATTGCTTGAGTCGTTAAAAAACAATAAATACCAGATAGGCGACCGCATTGAATCAGACAACGCCTTGTCTAAGCGACTTGAAATCAGCAAAAGTCCGGTGCGTGAAGCAATTTCATCGCTTGTTTCAGATGGCTACCTTAAACGCATACAAGGCAAAGGCACTTTTGTAATATCAACTGCACAACAAATTTCCTATAAGAGATCATCAAAAATAATACACCTGATTAGCCAAGTGCCGCTTCAAATTGATGCAAGCAGCCAATTGACAAAATTCAGGGCAAAAACTATGACAGGCTTACTTTCTGCTTTTTCGGAACAGGGTTGGGGGTTATGCTTTACACCGCATTGCCGAGTCAATAAATTACATGACCTTTTTAATTCTCAAGACTTCCAGAATAAGCCTAAAGATGGAATAATATTTGCGGGAATAAATCTTACTCCAGAGGACGAAAAAAATCTAAAAGACCTCAGCATACCATCGGTGTCTGTCGGACGGCAGATACATGCCCCTTCAATTCCCTATGTTGACGTAGACCACGAGCACGCAACCTACAAAGCGACTAAATATCTTTTAAAAAATGGACACCACGAGATCGGCCTTATCCATAAAAAAACACACCCGTCCGCTTATCAGGAAAGAGTATCTGGATATAAAAGAGCTCTCAAAGAATACGGAATTGCTCCATCCGAGTCTTTAATACTAGACAGTGATACAATGACCCCCCCAAATGGCAAAGGCGCGGTAATCAAACTGCTAAAAGAAAAAATAAAATATACCTCCTTGATCATTTTTGACGAAGTAAACACATTTGAAGCAGTCAAACAGCTGAAAGAAAAAGGATACGATATCCCCAATGACATTTCAATTGTGTCCTACTCTTCATACACCAAAGATTTTTCAAGTTTCTTTAATATTGAATTTACAAGAATAGAAGAATCACACCATGATTTAGCTTGCAGAGCGGGAAAAATGCTGGTAGATATATTGAAGAAAAAGGAAGACATTCAAAAAAATATAGTAATGCATGCAGATTTCATAACAGGAAACAGCGTATCAAAAAGGAGCATTTTGGAGTGAAAAACAAATTCACACTCATTGAATTATTAGTGACAATTGCAATCATAGCGATTCTCGCCAGCATGCTCTTTCCTGTTTTAGGAAGAGCTCGCGAATCGGCAAAAAGCATTGCATGCATGTCCAACATGAAACAAGTCGGCAATGCAGTCGGCCTGTATATGGCTGATTACAATGACTGGATGCCTGTGGCTGCCACACAAAACAACGTTGTAGGTGAATGGCGCTTTGAATTGGCTTCTTACCTTGGCATAAACGTGAGCGACAAAACAGACACAAAACTTGCCGAGAAAGTATTCAAATGTCCGTCATGGAACTATAAAACAACGCCTCATTCTTTTTGGGAAGGCGGCTATGGCTGGAACAAACAATATTTTGGCTATAAAGATGGCGACGCCAGCAAGCCCAGAGTAAAATCAACAAAAATTGCAATGCCTTCAAGTTCAGCTTTCTGCGGAGACACTACCGATTGGATCAATACTGGGACTTGGGATTATTGCTACTTATACCCTCCTCCTTTTGGCGTAACACCAAGCGTAGGCAACAGACACGGAGGAAATAGAAAGAACTCAAGCGCCGGTGGAATAAACCTCATATGGGCCGACTTGCATGTGTCATGGATGGCGCAAAAAAAACTGTTAAACGGAGAAAATGGAAAAATTGACTATTACTACAGAATAATAAAATAATAATAAATTAATAAATGACTACAATGAAACACATTTTTATTTCCCTAATTTTGACAACCGCATTTTTGGCGCAAGAAGTAAAAGCCCTGCCCCCATGGATAAAAGTAAATGAAAAAGGCTCTTTAAAAATAAAAGACATACAAGGCGAGCTTGTTCATTTCAATAAAAATTGGAAGCGCTCAACTCAAAAAGAAGGCAACTTTCAAGTAATTAAAGACAAAGAGAACCAAGCATTCAAAGCGGAATGGAATCTGGATAAAATTATCGAAGTATCAGAAACTTTAAAGGCTATCAATAATAATGCTATAAGCTATGAAACTTTATTCACCGCAAAAGAAGACATCCCTACAAACACTCTTTGTTTATCCTTAAACTTGCCTGTAAATAGTTTTGCAGGAAGAACTATCTTATTCAACGACAATAAAATATCTCTGCCTGTATCCTATGAAAAAATGATCCTTTTCTCCAACAAAAACATACACAAATTGTCTTTTGTGGTCGACTCAAAAAAACTGACTATAGAAGGAAATTGGGACGTATTATTGCAAGACAATAGAAAATTTAACACAGAAACATATTCAATCAGGCTGATGTGCAGTCCGTCTCGTGGAAATATAAGAAACAGTTCCTTGAAGGCAAAAATCAGTTTGGAAACGTTCCCTTCTCAAGCTATATCCATTAAGAAAAATGCAAATATGGGATTCAGGGATGAAACAGGCGAAGACAAAAAAGGCGGCTGGACAGACCAGGGACCAGAAAATGACCTTCGCATGCTTAAAACAGGCAAACAGGTTTTAGGAGGCGTAACTTTTGACATATTATCCCCTTATGTCAACAATGGAAAATCATGCATGGTTTTCTCTTCTCATAAAAGGAATTATTCTTTGGACTCGGCAATAATTGTTCCTGAAACAAAATACAATGGCTATCTTTACCTGCTTCATGCTTTGGCATGGGCACCAAAGGATAAAATAAAAGTAGCCAGCATAAATGTGGAATATGAGGATGGAAACAGGCAAATAATAAACATAAGCAACAACATTGATGTCGGAAACTGGTGGGAGCCTTATCCATTAAAAGAAGGAACAGTTGCATGGACAGGAGAAAATCCCAAAAGTTACGTGGGGCTTTATTTGTCCAAGTTCAAACTGCAAAACAAGCCCATAGCCAAGCTGACTTTAACAACAGAAAAAAATGCAGTGTGGATGGTGGCCGGTGTTTCCATATCTGACAAAAACATACCGGTTAAAGCATCCTCTAAGCCGCCATATTACATTGTAGAAGGCAAAAATTGGAAATCAATAAACCCAGACATGAACATAGCAAAAGATTCCGTTATGGACTTTTCCTTTCTTCTTGAAGCGCCAGCAGGCAAATACGGAAAAGTCATTATAAAAGACGGACACTTTGCTTTTGAACAATGCCCAGAAAAAAATGTCAGATTTTATGGAAACAACCTGTGTTTTGAAGCTCAATATTTAGAAAAGGCTGACTGCGAAAAGCTGGCAGAGCAGTTTGCCAGACAGGGATACAATGCAGTTAGATTTCATCACTACGACAACCCGCTTGTTGACAAGGACTCAAAAAGCTCAACCGTTCTCGACAAAGAACGTTTGGATAAATTAGACTACCTCTTTTACTGCTTCAAAAAAAATGGCGTATATATAACAACAGACCTTTATTGCAGCAGACGCTTTAAAGCGGGGGAAATCAATGGATTTGGAAAGCTGACACACTATGAAATGAAAGCTTTGCTGCCTATAAATGAACAGGCATTTGACAACTGGAAAATGTTTTCAAAAGGACTGCTATCCCACAAGAATCCTTACACAGATATGACTTGGGGGGAAGACCCGTCCCTTTTCGGCATATCTTTGATAAACGAGGACACCCTTTTTGCTCAATGGGACAGATATCCAAAAATAAAAAACGAATATCTGAATAAATTTAATGAATGGCTTAAGATCAATAAGATCACTTGCAAGGGCGAAGAAGAAAAGGCCGCAAGCTTTGCACTATTCATAGTAGAAAAACAAAAAAAAGCAATAAAAAAGATGCGTGATTATTTAGAGAAAGAACTGAAAGTCACAGCTCTTGTTTCCGATGTAAATTTTTATTCAGGAATTCTCCAGTCTTTTATCAGGCAAGATTTGGATTATGTTGACAATCACGCCTACTGGGACCACCCACGCTTCATAGAAAAAAAATGGCGCATGCCCTTTAAGTACAGCAACACCAGCGTGCTTGAAAAAATGGCATATGTTCCAAGGCGCATCATGGCCAGCAGAATAATAGGAAAACCTTTTATGGCCACAGAATTCAACTACTGCTATCCAAATAAATTCAGGGCTGAAGGAGGCCCAGTAATGGGCGCATACGCAGCGCTTCAAGGCTGGAACGGCTTATTCCGTTTTACTTACTCAAATGGAAAGAGCGGCAGGATCTTCGCCTTCAATACAGTGGATGACCCCATAAGCTTTCTCTCGGAGAAAATAGGAATACTGTTATTTCTCAGAGGAGACGCCAAAACTTCTAAACTAACAGCGCCATACGTTTACAGTCAAGAAGATTACAGTAGAATCAAAGTTTTAGGAGGCAAGGATCTTTCTTTCCCTGAAAAATATCAGCTACTGGGCTTGCATATGAAAATTGGCTCGCTTAATATTGAACAAGCAACCATTGGCAAAGGCTACAAAACGATTCTATCCGAAATAAGACCTCAAAATGTGCCAAAAGGGCTTTCCTGGAAAAAGATAGACCAGAATATATCTGAAATAGAAATTGCCAGCAAAAAAATAAATCTAAACTCAGACACAGCAACGAGTTCGACTGAAGAAATTTTCCTTAACAAAAAGAACCTGAACTTTAAAGTAACAACCCCTAAAACTGAAGTTATTGAATTGCAAGAACAGCAAGAGCTTAACGGGAAATTCCTCAGCATTAAAAACAAACAGGGCTTTTCAGTAATTTGCGCAACTTCCATGGACAACAAACCTCTGGCAAGCTCAAAGCGAATGCTGATTTTTCACCTGACAGATGTTCAGAACAACAAAATAAAGTTCGCAAGCAATAAACAGCACATCGTCCTTAAATGGGGACAAAAGCCACTTCTACTTAGACGTGGACAAGCCGAAATTAAAATAAATAAAAAGTACTCAAAAAACGCAAAAGCTTGGGCTATTGGAATAAGTGGAAAAAGAAAAAGCGAAGTGCAATTGAAAAATATCGAGGAGAAAATTGGTCTTGATGCCGATACTTTCTCAAACAATGGAACATTCATTTATGAAATAATACTCGATGAATAAATTATACTGTTGCACGTAAAGAACCCTTTTTATTGACGAGAAATTATTCCCCCCGGAAGGCGCCACTAAAAATTCAGTGTAAAGCTTTGGCTTTGAAGGCAAATAATGGGAATTTTTCATTCGGGGTTATCGGCAAAAGCAAATCCAGAAGATTGTCTGGCATAAAAAAGCTTCAAAATTGATTTTTATGGTAGACGGAGCCGCGCCCGATCCGAACAACGACTCGTTTATATACTTAGTGGCAGACCTTCAAGCCCAAATAGGTTTTCGGCATCTAGGGAAAGCAAATATTTTATGGATGGATGGACACTGCTCATCCGGCATACCTCAAAAAAATGATTTCAGTATAAAATAATTGTAAATATCCAGGCTCTATTTCTTTTTCGCCTCGTTCCAGAGAACTTCCATTTCTTTTATGGAGCTTTCTTCCAAAGAAGAGCCTCGCTCGGCAAGAGTCTGTTCTATATAGGAAAACCTGCTTTTGAATTTGCCGACAGTTGAAGCCAAAAGCTCTTCGGCTGTCTCGCCGTCACGAAAGCGGGTAAGGTTGACTACTGAAAAAAGCAAATCGCCAAGCTCTTCGTCAACGTGTCTGGAGTCGCCGGAAGCTATGGCATGCTTCACCTCGGCAAGCTCCTCTTCTATCTTTTCGATTATCTGGTCCTGATTTTCCCAGTCGAATCCGTATTTGGCGGCTGTCTTTTGAACTTTTCTAGCCTGGAGAAGAGCCGGAAAGTGACGCGGGATGCCGTCAAGCACAGATTTTTTTTCGCGATTTTTCTCGCCTTTTTTGATTTTCTCCCACAGGTCGACCACCTCGTCCGCGCTCTCCACGGAAGCATCGCCAAAGACATGCGGATGCCTTCTTGTCATTTTCTCGGAACTCAGCCGCGCCACTTCGTTAAAGTCGAACTCGCCTCTTTCCTCGGCAATAACCGAATGCAGCACAACGTGCATAAGCAAATCTCCGAGCTCCTCACAAATGCCTTCGGAATCTTCCTCGTCTATCGAATCCAGAAGCTCCGCGCATTCTTCCATAAGATATTTCTTCAAGCTCTTATGAGTCTGCTCGCGATCCCACGGGCAGCCTTCGGGACTTCTGAGCGTGCGCATTACCTCTTCCAAAGTCTTAATCCATTCTTTCTTCTCTGTGGTCATATCCATCCTTTGCTTCATACTGTAAGGAAAAAAGCCGCGCCCTCCTTAAACAACAAGGCAATCGGCTTTGATTAAATAAAAAGATTAGCGTCAGGACAGGGCTCTTTCAACAACGCAATGCATTATCTTAGGGCATTTCTTTTGTCAAGAGCAAGGCGCGATGGCTTTGCCAAAAGTCCAAATAGCTAGCGCTGCAACGAAATAAAGCTTGTTGTCGCTTCGCGTTCCAACAAGCCGCAGGCTTTTAACGCGCCATGCGCGCTGGCGCGCAATCTTTTATATGCCAACAGCTTTCGGCTTTGCCGACCAGCGATTCCGCC
>CAZYVR010000070.1:0-20216 GCA_964651145.1 uncultured Victivallales bacterium
CTGTAGGATTTCAATGTCTGAATTGTCAAATTTTACCGCGCACGCTCCGTCGTCGAGAAATTCCGTCACGGTCAGGGCTTCTTGCTTGTCAAGGCGTATTCGGGTCCCAGGCTTGACGCGCTTGCGGGGGCGAATCAGGCATTTCCACAGTCCCTCGGCGATCTGGGAGACCAGCAGTAATTCTATCTTTGCTCCGCCTTCGCCATCTTTAACTCCATACATTCGCGCTAGCATGACTTTTGTGTTGTTGAAAACCGCGCAATCGCCCGGGGCAAGATAGTCGACAATATCCGTAAATTTGCGAACCTCGCATTTGCCGGTTTTTCGTTCGACGGCAAGCATGCGCGACTCGCCGCGCGTGCCCGATGGGTATTGCGCTATCAGTTCTTCAGGCAAGTTGTAATTAAAATCAGCGGTGCGCATCTTCGTACAAACGCTCGTATTCGGAAGCTGTGTGGTTCCATGAAAAATCTATAGTCATTGCATTGCGGCGCATTGCCATAATGTGTTCCGGTTTCTCGCGGTATATAGTCGCCGCCCAACGCATTGTGCCTGCCAGAGCTTTCGGGTAAAGATCCCAGAATTTAAATCCGGTTGATCGCTCTGGAGCATGAGGCATGTAATCGACTACAGTGTCTTCCAGACCGCCGGTGGCTCTGACTATGGGCAATGTTCCGTAGCTCATGCTGTACATCTGGTTGAGTCCGCATGGTTCGTAGCGCGATGGCATTACAAAGAAATCGCTTCCCGCTTCGAGCATATGCGCCAGTTTGTCGTTGCTGAATCCGATGTAAAGTCCTAATTTGTCAGGATAACGCGCATGCAGGAGACGAATGCGGTCTTGCAGCCATGGCTCGCCAGCGCCTATTACCACAGCCTGACAATCGTCATTTTCCAGAATATCTTCGAGAGCGTCCGCGTAGACGTCGAACCCTTTTTGGTATGCAAGTCTTGAAATAACGCCATAAAGCGGAACGTTTTCTTTTTGCGGCAAGTTAAATTCTTTTTGAAGCGCTTTTTTGCATTTTGCTTTTCCTGCCATTTTTTTAGGGGTAAATTTTTGCGGAATCAGCGAATCCCGTTCCGGATTCCATATTCTGCTGTCTATGCCGTTGATTATTCCCCGCAGTTTTCCTCGCGCGGCGCAATGCTGCAAAGGGCCGTCGAGGGAGAAAGAATATTCGGGGGAAAGGATTTCTTCTGCGTATGTGGGGCTTACGGTGTTCACCATGTCTGAGGTCATTATTCCGCTTTTAAGGAGATTTATCTGGTCGTAAAATTCAAGGCAGTTGTGATTGAAATAATCCCAGCTGAGCCCGGTCCACAGAATATTCGTTTTGGGGGATATTCCCTGATAGCCTATGTTGTGAATTGTCAAAACGGACTTGCAGTTTTTAAAGTTTTTCTCATTCCAGTAGAGGGGGCTTTTTAAATAAACATTGCACAAGGCGGTGTGCCAGTCGTTTGTGTGCAGTATGTCGGGCTTAAGGTTCAAAGCCAGCGTTGCCTGCATCGCCGCGCGCGACAGGAATATGAAGCGTCGGGCGTTGTCTGAATACTCGTTGCCTTGCCAGTCGTACAATTCCGGACGGTCAAAGAAATTGTTGAATTCAATGAAATAGAAGCTTAGGTTACTGTCAAGCTTATGCTCCAGAATCTGTGCCCATTCTGTTTTTGAGCCTAGCGGCACGCCCAGAAGCTCATGGCGTGATGAGTATTTCAATTTTAAGTTAGCCATTTTCTGGGGATAGTAGGGCATTATCACCGACACCTTGTGCCCGCGTTCCGCCAAGGCGATGGGCAAAGCCGATGACACATCAGCTAATCCGCCTGTTTTGGCGTAAGGGTGCGCTTCGCTTGTTGTCCATACAATATTCATTTTGCTTTGTTTTCTTTCTCTATTGTTGGTGGGAAGCGCTTCAGCGTCTGTTTTTCATCTGTTCGCGAGCGCGCTTAAGGGTATCGTGCTCTTCCTGGCTTAGGCTGTTGACCGTTGAATTGGATATTTTATCAAGAATTTTGTCAAGTTCCCTTTGAGTCACCATCGCTTCACCGCTAGCGTCTGTGGTTCCGTCATTGCCGGGATTTCTGTATGTTTCGGGTTTAGGTTTGTGGACTTCCCAGCCTTTGGGCGCTTTAGCGGAGCCGGCTCCGCGTTTTTTAGGGGAGAAGAGAAAGCCGAGGGGATCCCATGCTTGGTCTTTATAAAGAACTTTTATGAATATATAAGCTGTCACTAGTCCGGCCAGGTGGACGATGTGGGCTACCTGGTCTATTTTTGCATTGCTCAACACTTCAAGTATTGCGTATATGACCACCAAAGTCTTTGTCTTTATTGGCACAGGGAAAAACAGGAGAAGAAATTTCTGGTCAGGATAGAGCATCGCAGTCGCCATAAGCACGCCAAACACCGCTCCGCTGGCTCCTAGCAAGTATGCGCCAGTTTGCCAATTAAGGGCTGTCCATACTAAGCCTCCGACTATTCCGCAAAGGAAATACATGCTGAGGAAGCGTCCCGCGCCCATTTTTGGGGCTATGATTGTTCCGAAAAGGTATAAACCCCACATGTTCATGAAAATATGCATAAAGTTGGCGTGAAGGAACATATAGCTCACAAGCTGCCATAGTTTGAACTGGCTGATCCCAAAATAACTCAGGCACATTTCACTGTTGAAACTTGGATTTTGCAGGAAAAAATAAAAAACCGCGTTGATTGCTATAAGAATGAACACGGATTTTACGCCCACTGCTTGTCTTTTTTCTCCTGAAGAGTCTCTCATATAATTTCTATCTGATAACATTATTTCTTAATTCAATTTTAATTAACGTTAAAACGAGCTATTATTATACGTTTCATTTTGGAAACTTCAAAATTTTTATGAGTAATTAACCAGAAATGAGGATATGGGAACAGTTATTTATATATTGTTGGCATTGTTTTCAGCTGGACTTTATTACTATTTCTGGCGCTGGAAAAAAACAGAATTGAACAAGTACAGCGGGATTATGCAGGCGCTTTGCGCTGGAATGTTGTTCTTGCTTTATATTAAGCTTTTTTTGTTTATCTACGCAGAAAATTCCAAAAAAGAGCTTTTTAAGACAGAACAAGATTATATGGAGTTGGCGGGCAAATACGCCACTGATTATCTTGCTGATTATGCTTTTTACACAAAAAATGCCAAATTCAAAAGTAAAAAAAAGAAAAAAGTGCTTATAATTGATTTCCCCAGAGGCAAGAATATGCCAGGGAGCAAAATGTCTGACTCTATTATTGAGGGGATTCGAAGAGGCTCCAGGATTAACAATTTGGAAATAGTCAGGGTGGCGCGCCCAAAAGTTTATTCTAATCCGCATAAATACTGGCTGTGGGCCAAGGCTTTTGACAACCTTATTCTGAGAAATCCAGATCTGGATTACGTTATTTCTCTTGTGGGAATGCCAAAGGATGTACAAAAAATAACCTTTTGGCGCAAGCCCAATGCCCCTAAACTTTTTTTGATAAGAGCCGATATTTCTTCTTTGGAGGAAGTTTTTTTGCACGATGCCATTATTGGAGCGTTTGTGTTCATGCCTGGCTCCAGTTTCAAATTTGCGAAAAAATTGGATTCTCAAAATGAAGAAAATCTCTTTTATGAGTATTTTATTTTTATTTCGCCTAAAAATATAAAAGAGGTAAAAAAGGATTTTTCAGAGTTGTTTGCCAAGAAGAAAAGAGTTAAAAGTAAATAGGTTGCGACTTTTGCGCTTCGTTCGAATTGAGCGTTTTGATGTCTTTGGCAACTGAGGTGTGGCATGAAGTATGCTATATAATTTAACAGCTCTATGGGGGAGCTAATGTACGCGCAGGACGGTTTATCACAATATAAAGTGAGGATATGGAAAATGAAAACAAAAAGACGAACAAGGTGGAGCTTTACTCTCATCGAATTAATGGCTGTGACTACAATTGTGATTGCTTTGACGGCCTTGCTTTTGCCTGCCTTGGAAAGAGCAAAGGGCATAGCAAAGTCCACTTACTGCAAAAGCAACTTGCGCCAGATGATGACTCTCACCAATCTTTATAAAAAAGACAACAACCTTAATTTGCCGTATACTTCCACTTGGCTGGTTGATTTTTCTTTTTGCGCTGACTATGTGGATACCTACGGCGTGGCAATGTGTCCGGATACCGACGATAAAGTAAGCGTGGCTTCTGATCTGGTCGGAAACACCAGCTATCACTATATGGGCAGCAGTTATGACTGGGATAAAAATTTCGCGGACAGCAGTGATGGAGTGGAATACGGATTTGACTCTGCTAATTCACAAATTGCAAGTTTATTGTCTGACCGTGAGCAGAAGGTTATTTATGACAAGTCTGACGTTTCGCATTATGGCCAATATAATGTCGCATTTCTAGACTCAGGGCACGTTGAAGCGCAGGCTGCTTCAACATTTGGCAATTTCTGGTATTTTGATGACACCGGAAATCTTGATTTCTCTGGCGACAGAACACGCAATTGCAACAGGTGGATGAACAGACACCGCTACCGTCATGGGAACACCTACACAAACGGCAACGGCAATGGCTATGGCAGCACTGATGGAGATGCCGGAAGTGAAAGCAATGAAAACAGTTCTACCACCAGCGATGATGGGAGTTCTACTGACGATGGACAAACAAACAATGGACATGGAAATAATGAAGATGGCGTTGACTGCAGCAATCCAGGGCAGGGTAGCGGCGGCCCTAACGGTGAAGTTGATGCATCCGGCGATGTTGATGACGAAGTCAGCAATGGCAACAGCGGAAATAATGGCAACAACAAATAAAACTATTAATAATCTTTTAATTTTCAGATAAACTCAAGGGCGGCTTAAAATGCCGCCCTTTTTTTATGCAAGGACAGTTCCTTCCAGCATTTTCTTGGAATTTGCTTTTTCTATTTGAACTTGATGGAGTTCGTTTTGCTTCAGGTTTGAGCCGTGCGCTTTTATTCGTAGATAATTGTCGCTCCAGCCTTCAAAGACATTTGGCCTTATTTCTTTTTCAAGAAGCACTTCTATGCTTTTGCCTATGTGTGAGTTTGCGAACTCCTGAGCAGTGAGCTTAGAGTCTTCGGTCAGGATATTGTATCTTTGCTTTGCTGTGTCTTTGGGGACTTGTCCCGGGAAATCGGTTGCAGGTGTGCCTTCGCGCTTTGAGTATGTGAAAATGTGCAGATTGGCGAAGTTCATTTCTTTTATAAAGTCGCGCATTTTTTGAAACAGCTCGTCAGTTTCGCCTGGAAATCCCACGATGATATCTGCGCCCATATGGATTCCGGGGATTCTTCTGCGCGCTTCCTGAACGAAGAGGGCGTATTCTGCGCATGTGTATTTTCTGTTCATGCTTTTAAGTATTTCATCGCTGCCGTGCTGAAGAGGCAAGTGAAGAAATCGGCAAATTTTTCCGGGATGTTTTTCCATGATCTCAAGCAACTCAAGATTGGAAGGGTGTGGCTCGGTTGAACTCAGCCTTATCCTGAAATGGCCGGGAATGGACGCCAGTTCCGAGACAATGCCAGCCAAATTGAATCCGGCGTTGTCATAAGCGCAAATATTAACTCCGGTCAGGATTATTTCCTTGAAGCCATCTTTAAGGAATTTTTTGAATTCTGAAACTATTTCATTTTTGTCGCGCGAGCGCTCACGGCCTCGGGCATAGGGGACAATGCAATATGAGCAGAAAGAATTGCAGCCTTCCTGAATTTTCAGAAATGCGCGGCTTCGGAAAGGGAAGCGCGCATTGGCTTTCTCAAGAAAATCATCTTCCCCTAAAGGCGCAAAGCCTGAATCTTCTGTATGCGTTCCGGCAAAGAACTCTTCCAGGCGCGAGACAATGCTTCGCTTTTCTTCGTTTGAAAGGATGATGTCAACGCCCTCTTCTCCGCTCCACGCTTCTCTTTCTATTTCAGAGCTGCAGCCTGTGACTACAATGCAGCTTTCAGGGTGTTGCCTCCGCCATTTTCGAGCGGCCTGATGGCTTTTTTGAGAGGCCACGGAGGTGACTGTGCATGTGTTTATTATTGCCGCGTCAATATGTGGCGCGTTTGCGGGAACTATTTCATATCCGGCTTGAATCAGACGGTCGTAAATCAGCGCGGTGTCTGCCTGGTTTAAGCGGCACCCGATGGTCATGGCCGCTGCGGTCTTGCGTTTTGTGTTCATGCTGGGAGTTGGCCTTTGTTTTCGGGCTCTTTTAGATTTAGAGGCGTTCCGCCGCGCTTTAGATATAGCTCATATAATTGCCAGCGCAGATGCCATTGGCTCATCATCAAGAGGCCCGCGCATGGATAAGCTCCCAGTCCGCAGGTCAATGCAGTCGGGATTACAATCAGGATTGACAGCAGCATAATAAACAAATATGCCAGCAGCATCTCCAGCCAGCATTTCTTTAAAAAGCCGCAGATGAACGCAGGAGCCAGGCCGGACTTCAGGTCTTGCGTGAGCGCGCAGCCAAGTGTGGCAGGAAGTGAAACAAACGATATGACCAGAGCTATTGCCACAAATGCCAGAGAGCCCAGGCAAACAGCAAGAGGAGCCACGATGGAATCCATATCGTTATGAGCTAAAATGGCCGCAAGCCCTATGGTGGCCCATGTTAGAATAAATATAAAAGGAAGCATTAGAAGCGCAAGAATAATCTCAACGATAAAAGGCCACACGCCGCGCTTCAGGTAGTTTACAAGATGATCGAAATCAAAAACTTCATATTGTTCGTCTGTCCCGGCGCGGTGAAAATTTTCTATGACCACCACAAGATATCCCATAAAAACAAGCGGCCCGACGATAGGCACAAAAAAGCAGACCCATGCGATAAGCGGATTAAGCCACCACTGCTCATTTCCGAATATAAATTTTACAGAACGCCAATAATTCATAATAATAACCTCATTGTTGTTGACTATTGCGCTGCACAGATAAGAAGTTTGTATTCTGCCGTCACTTTGCCGTTTTCATCCATTGGGTAAATATTAAGCGCTTTCTTCAAAATTCCAGCGGATATTGTTTTTCCTGTGGCATTTCCCGCTCCGGTCATCTGGATATTCTTAAGGAAAGCCAGCGGTGAGTCGAACTTGTCCTGATAAGCTTCAGTGACAATGTCGACGTTTTTAAATGATGCGCACATGTTGCGAATTTCTTCGACAGAGCGCAGGTCAGGGCCTGGGTATTCAGAGTCAAGCTGCCTGAACACATCTTTAAGTTTCCCGAATGTGCCTTGAGTCAGGGAGCTAAAAATCAGGGTTCCCTCCGGCGCAAGCTTGTTGCGCGCATTGTCAATTACTGATGGAAGGTTATCGATCCATTGAAAAGCCAGGCCGGAAACTATAAGGTCATATTTTTCTCCGTCGAATGCTTCTTCAATGTCCAGGCACTTTAAAGTTGCTAAAATATTAAATTTGCGCCGAATGCGTTCTGTGTTGTCTGAGCATTTTGCTATCATTTTGGGAGAAATATCACAGATCGAAAATTGAGCATGCGGAAAGCGTGACATTATTTTTTCTGTCAGGAATCCAGTGCCGCATCCGAGCTCGAGAATCTTCTTCGGCTGCTTTGAGGCTGTTTTCTGAGTGGCAAATTCAAAAAACTTGTCTGCCGCATAGCGTTGAAAAGATGCGGCCTGGTCGTAGGCGGTTGAGCGTCTGGAAAAATTCTCAGCCACAAGTTGTCTGTCAATTTGAGTCATAAGTGTTTCTTTAGAAATTTTGCAATCAGTTCAAGGCATTCGTTTGTGTGAGTGAAAGGCGCGGCGTGTCCGGCTCCGGGGATTGTGTGAAGCTCGAAGCTTTCCAGTCTTCCGGCAAGGTCTTTAGACGTTTCTTCCTTCACTATCAAGTCGTTGTCGCCGCAAATTATTATGGTGGGTATTTTTATTTTTGTCGGCATTTCCCGGAAGTCCAGTTCTGCAAGAGCGTCGAGCCCTGCGTTAAGAGCTTCAATGTTGAATTCTTCGGGCAGGGCAGGGGAAAAGCCCATTCTCCGGTAAAAAGATTTAAGCAAACCTCCTGGGTTCTTGTTGAGCTGGCGCTTCATTGTTGCCACGGCAAGCTCAGGTTGTCCGGGATAGTTTTCCGATTCAGTGAAGCGCGCGAACGGAGCGATTAGAACAAGCGCTTTGATTTTATCTGTTTTGAGCGCGCTTTTGAGCGCAAGCAATGAGCCGAGCGAATGCCCAGTGACAAAGCAATCTCTTTTGGGGGCAATCTCAAAATCGTTGAAATCTAGACTTTTGCCATACCCTGAGAAAAAACCATAGTCGATGATTTCTGTCTCATTTGAAAGAGCCTTGAAAACACTATTGCATTCCGCTGGGACTGCCCAGCCAGGAAGAACTATTTGTTTTAGTTTGTTGTATGCCGCGTCAGGGGCGGATTTGTCCATCGCCAAGAACCAGATATTTATATGTTGTAAGCTCTGGCAGACCCATTGGGCCGCGAGCGTGCAGTTTGTCTGTGCTTATGCCTATTTCAGCGCCCATTCCAAATTCTCCGCCGTCAGTGAAGCGCGTGGAGGCATTCCAGTAGACTGCGGCCGAGTCCACTTCATTTAAAAATTTCTCAGCGTTCTGTCTGTTTTCTGTTATTATGGCATCGCTGTGCTTTGAGCCGTAGGTGTTTATATGCTCAATTGCTTTTTCCACGCCAGGGACAATTGCCACAGCCAGAATAAGGTCGAGATATTCCTTGGGCCAGTCAGTCTCAGTTGCCGGGGTTGCGTCGGGAACGAGCTTTATGAACTGTTTGTCGCCGCGCAATTCCACTCCTTTTTCTTTCAGCAAGGCGGCTATTCTAGGCGCAAATTCAGCGGCCGCGTCCTCGTGAATAAGGAGGGTTTCGAGTGCGTTGCACACGCCAGGGCGCTGACACTTTGCATTTTCGATTATGCTTAAGGCCATATCTTTGTTGCTTTCAGCGTCCACAAAAAGATGGCATACGCCTTTGTAGTGCTTGATTACGGGGATTGTTGATTGCTCCACAACGGCCCGGATCAGTCCTTCGCCGCCGCGCGGGATAATAAGGTCTATATACTCGTCCATTTTTAGCATAATGCTTACAGCGGCGCGGTCGGTCCATGGTATCAGTTGCACTGCTCCGTCTGGCAGCCCGGCGGACATCCCGGCCGAATTCAGGCGGTGGGCAAGCTCAATATTTGAGTTTATGGCTTCGGAGCCGCCACGGAGTATTACAGTGTTTCCGGCTTTCAGGCAGAGACCGGCGGCGTCGACTGTCACATTAGGACGGGATTCGTAGACTATTCCAATAACGCCTATGGGCACTGACACTTTTTCTATTTTAAGTCCATTTGGACGCACGCAAACAGAGAGTTTTTTGCCGACGGGATCTTCAAGCGAAGTCAATTCGCGCAGTCCGTCTGCCATTGCCTTTATTCGTTCGTCTGTAAGGCGGAGCCTGTCAAGCATTGCCTCAGACAGGCCATTTTTTATTCCGGCTTCGAGGTCTTTTTCATTGGCTTTTTTTATTTCAACGACTGCAGCTTCGATTGCGTCGGCCATTGCGTTCAGGCACCAGTCTTTGTTCCGGGAGGACATTGCAGACAGTTTTTGAGCCGCAATCTTTGCTTTTTCTCCCATCTGAAGAAGCGTCGATTTCATATCATCAATATTTTTTTTAGTCATTTAGCGTTCGTCTCCGGTTGCTATATTGTATTTTGTTTTCATGTATTGTAAAAGAATAACTGTAATCATTTTCGGGCCGCTGTCAACCTGATAGACAAACTAATTGCGGATATTCGCGAGGCAATTCAACTGCCTGGAGTGCGAAAGTAGGAGTCTAAATAGCGCGTGGCAAAAACAGCCCCAAACACTAGAAGCACTCCCAGAACATTGCTGGCAGCCATGTAAAGCAGAGCGACTTTAGAGCCGTCTGCTTGAAAATGCTCGAAGCATTCCAGCGCATATGAGGAAAACGTTGTGAATCCGCCCAGAAAACCGACAAATATAAACAATCTGATCTGGGATGGCATTTCAATATGCTTGGTTAATTCCCAAAGCGCGCCAATGAGGACGGCTCCCACAAGGTTGACAGTAAGTGTGCCCCATGCAAAATCTTTGTTCATGTATAGATGCACAAACGAGGACACTCCATAGCGCAACAGCGCGCCGATCCCGCCTCCAACCATTACCATGACGATGTCCCATAAAACATTCATTTTGAAGCCTTCTTCAGAACCGTAAACCTTGCTGCCTGCCGCCGCCCCTCGGGGACTTTCTGGCTATAATGATTCTCTTTCCTTTACCCAGGTTTGTATTTTCTTTTCAGTTTCCATCCAGTCCTTGCTTTGGACTGTGTCCGCAAATTTGTTAAAATACTCCACGAATATATTGTAGAAAATAAACAAGAAATTAACTCTTTCCTGGAATGCGCTTTCTCTTTCCATTTCTTCGCCTTCGGGCAAAGCCAGGCCGGAGAACGCAAATTTGTCGGCGTCAAAAGTGCCTTTCCAGATATCTTGTCCGCGCACTATAGTGAATTTTGCTTTTTTTAGTTTTTTGCCGACTTCAAGAGCGGCTTTTGCTTCGGCGCTCCTCAGGGGGTTGCCTTTTTTCATTGACGTTTCGCAAGAGCCTTTTGCGTCATCAGATGAAAAAGCGAAGGTGAGGGGGCCTTCGATCATTATTTCGAAATCTCCGAATTTTTCATGGCTGATCGTTCCGCCTTCGCTTTCGCTATAGTACCAGAGCCAGGTCAGGAAGTCACGGGCGGGCGTCATGTCGTCATCTAAAGCCGTTTCAGAGAATGAAACGGAGGGCAGGTCATATGATTTGCCTTGCATTATTTCGTCAACGGTAATCTGCAGGGGCTCAATTTCCATAGTTTTGTGAAAGAACACAAGGAAATTGTCGATCTGCGCGGTCGAGCCTGTGCCAAGGTACATCATATTGGCGGCAAGGTCTATGACCATGGGCAGCCCGGACAGGCTGGGGGGCATTTTTCTTAGATTTTTTTCCACTGCGTCGGTTTTTATTCTTTTGCGCTCGCCGGAAGGAACGGTTGCTGTGTCATTTTCCTGCATATAAGCCAACTCGCCGCGTTTGCATATGGCGTTCAACAACGAGGATGGTATCTTTCTTTCCGCTGTGCGCATATTCAAATACAAATGACCGCCGCTGATGGCGGTGCCTTCGTTGATCTCGGTCTCAAGCAGATGCCGTCCGCTTACCCAGCCTATTGACGGTTCGTCGGATACATGATCCAGCATTCCGGCATGGTTCTGTTCAAAGCGTTCAATGTAATTTTCAGGAAGTTTTTCTCTTAATGTAAAGATGCTTAACGCAAATGTTCCGCTTTCGAATGGCATATCTATATTCCTTTTTTTAATTTAACACTGTAATTTGCTTGCGCATAATTTTTTATTCACAAGCTTTTTGAATATGTTTCCGCGTTCAATGTAATTTTTAAACATATCCATGCTTGCGCACCCCGGAGAGAGCAACACAATATCTCCTTTTTTCGCGTGATTGCAAGCGGCAAACACGGCCTCTTTGAAATTTTCAAAAGTTTTGCATGGCGTCAGTCCGCTCAATGCGGTTTCTATGAGCCCGGAGCTTTCGCCGATCAGGAAAGCGGCTTTGATTTTGTCTGCTGCTTTTTGAAGCTCCGTGAAGTCCATGTTTTTGTCCAGTCCGCCAAGAATAAGACAGACATTCCGGCCGCAGCTTGCGCTGTTGACTGCCGCTAGAACTGACGCGGGATTTGTCGCTTTGGAGTCATTTATGTATTTTATTCCATCCTGTTCGGCAAAAAGTTCAATGCGGTGCGCTCCGGTTTCGAACGAGCTTGCGGCTTTTCTGAAGTCTTCCGACAACACTGCGTCAAGACCCGCAAAATTCTTAATCAGCGCGATTGACGCCATCATGTTTTCGGCATTATGTCTGCCTTGAAGATGCGTTTGAGCCATATTTATTATTTCCCTGACACTAGGATGATACGTTTCTGTACCACTATGGGGATATATTTTTGTGCCGAGAGAAAGATATATCTTTGTGCCGTCAAGGTGAATATCTGCCTCGCTGGTTTCGCTTGAGAATGTGACGCATTCGCCGCGCAAGCAGTCTTTCAGCTTGAAATTGACAATCCTTTGCTCGGGCTTGTCAATATTCATAAATATTCTCAATTTGGCTCTTATGTAACCTTCAACGCCGGAATGCCTGTCTAGATGGTCGCTGTCCGCATTCAGCAGAGCCGCGGCTTGAGGCTTGAGCTCAAAACAATTTTCCAACTGGAACGAGCTTGCTTCAACCACAAGGCAATCAGCGTCCCGATGCTCAATGATTGCGTCGCAGATGGGCAATCCGATATTGCCGCATGCTATGGCGTTAAAACCTAAGGCGTTAAGGATATGAGTGGTCAATTCCACGGTGGTTGTCTTGCCGTTTGACCCGGTGACAACCAAAGATGGGATTTGGGAATGCCGGAATCCGAATTCGAGTTCGCTTATGAGAGGGGCCGATATTTTGCGCGCAACGCGCATCAGTTCGGAACTTTCGGGAACGCCGGGACTGGCTACAATCAGCTCGGGGTTTAAGCCAGTCATTTTGTCTGACGACAAAAAATCATTTTCAGCTCCGGGATTGTCATCAAAAACATAACATGAATCCCCCAATGATTCAGCGAGCCTCTTTGCCGCCTTGCCGCTTCTGCCGTATCCAAGTATTGCTATTTTCATGAGAGAGGTAAATTGGTAAACTAGTTTCTGCGTTTTTTGCGCCGTTTGCGCTTTTCTTTTTCTTCTTCTTTTTTGTCTAGAGCCTTCTGGATTTCCGCCAGCTTCTTCGGAGGTATTTTAGCTTGTTTCATTACTTTTTTGCTAAAAAGCTCGCGATATTTTTTTATTTGAAGCATATATTCTTTTTGCGCAATTAGAAAGGTTTTTGTATCTCTGTTAGCTATTGCGTAGTCCATCTTCATCTTTGGGATATACATTGAGACAAGGTTTTTTTCAAGCTTTTTATACCACCACGCGTATGTGCCTGTATCTATTTCCAAATAGGAACTTTTAAGCCATTTATTTACTTCTAATGCATAGAACTTTATATTTCTATGTGAAAGCTCTTTGGGTTTTTTGTAGCTTTTTTTAAAGGCATCAGTTACATTTTTGAGATATTCTTTTAAGGACTTTTCTGAATATCTTGCCTTTTCCGGGGATATTGGTTTTACTTTTTTAGGGGAACCGGGCAGGGGAGCGTCTTCTTTCTTTTTTACTTTACTTTTTTCCGTTTTTTCTTTTTTAGATTTATCCTTTGCGCCCATTGTGTCAGAAGAACAAAATGCAAAAAATGCGAAAACTATAAATGCTATATAAAAAATCCTTGTCATGTATAAATTATTCCTCTATATATTCATATCTGATAATTTTAATTTTGCCTGTAGTGTTGTCTCTTTCCAATGTTGCCATTATTTTCTGTTCAGAAAGAATCTGATCCACGTACTGGTCATATACTCCAAGAGTTGATGTGATATCTTTTTCTTGAATTCCAGACGTATCAGTTTTGCCATCTCCATTGATATCAACTCCACTTTCAGTTATGGAGCTATCAATGCTTCCATCGCGGTTCAGGTCTTTGGATATTTTTCCTGCGCCAACGTCTTTTATAGATTGCGCTATTGCAAAAACGGTGAACTGATTGGTCGGAGCCGTTGTGGTCAAATTGATAAATTTGCCGATCAATTCTTCTCTTTCGGCATCAGTGGTTCGTGTCACAGGTGTGTTACCGCTCAAATTAGCTATTTTTATAACCTCCGAGCGCAATTTATAAGCTCCATTTGGGGCGCCTGTAACATAGCCTGCAAAGCTTGTTGCAAAAGTATTTGGCGCTCCATCTGCGGCTATTTTTGTACCTGTTTGAGCTCCTGGCGCGCTATAGCCGCTTCCTATATAAATGTCAGCAAAAAGAGCCCGAAGAACGTCTGTGCTTTTTGTGTTTAGATTCACTTTTCCATAGGTTGATGTGTCCGATGTCATTTTTATTTGATCAAGTATTTGCGCGTCGCCATTTGCGTATGTGCCTATGCCTAATGTGGACGATGCAGGAGAGCCTGCTGGAGCTGTATATTTACTTATATTTAAAGTCTCCCACTTGGCTCCGCGATGTATTAAGCCTATTTCCCATGGGGATTGCATTGGCGCATTGCGAATATAAGCAGTGGAAATGGTTGTAGGAGTGGAGCCCGCTTCCTGGTCGCCTGATGTTGTCGGGGTGATAACTGTATTGTCGTTTATTGCAGCAGGAGTTCCAGGATCATCGCCAACATCGCCCACTACTTCCTTGAAGCCAGCATCAGGCCAGTCATCAGTGTTAAGATTTATTTGAGGGTCGTCTACCTGGTAAGACACATAGTAGTATTTTGTAGGACTTGGAATCATGCCGGTTGTTGAATATGTAAGCAAGGTCAAGCCACCTGCGCTGCGATATCCCTTGTTTAGAATTACGCAATCAACGTTTATAGAGTTGTATTTTAGAATTGCTTTTGTTATTTCTATTTTTACATTTTCTATGCTAGCTGTTGTTCCATTGCTTGCTAAGTCAGTATATGAAAATTGTGGAATTGTTTCTTTTCCTGCTATCGTCCAGTCTGTTTTATATTCAGATGTGCCCATTCCTGTAATATTTGAGGTGGTGAGAGTGAATGTTTTAGGCATTGAGACAGACATTGAGGCCACTACAGATGAGCCATTGACTTTGGGGGTGAGATCATAGGTGCCTGTTATTTCAAGTGTTGCATCGTTCGTGAAGCCGACGACTCCACCATATATATTAATTAGCTCTCCGATTACCTCTAGGTCTATATCGAATATATAAGTGTATTCATCGTCAGCTGTAGGAACAGTTCCTTTGTCATCTATTGCGCTAATCCTTATATTGCCTATTATTCTTGCTGATAATTCATTTATATAGGGTGTTTTTTCATTGCCTGTGTATGTGGGGGCTGTCGTAGCCCAGCTTGCCGCTGCAACATCTGATGTAGGTATATCATCGCTGTCGCAGTAATCAATGAGGTTTGCGGCTATTTGTTTGGCGCGTTTTGCATTACCATCTGGGTCTGGGAAGTTTCCCCGGGGCAGAGAAGTGTAGTTTTTTAGCCATGGAATTCCGCTTTTGCTGTTGAATGTGGCTGAAAATAGGTTTGGAGTGGTTCCGCTTGCGTCGGCTCCCATAATGACATCAACATCTTCCGGTGCATTTTTTGTTCCGTCTCCACTTAGGTCATTCCAGTCGGTTCTTGCCAGATTGAAACGATGGCGGAGCTCCGAGGTTTCTTTGTTGGAATCACTATTTGTGTCTACCCAGAATGCTTCAGGGTCGGGGGAGTCGGCTACTACGAACCAGTTTCTGAACGCGTTTTTCTGAGCCGCGCTTGCAATGCCTAATCCGCTGAAGAGCGCCTCAATGTCAACCCATCTTTTGCCGTTGTCCAGTTTTCCGCCAGCGGCAACGCAACTGAGGTCTGATACATTTGCGACGGAAAGATTAGTGCCGGACGGAGATAGATTTTTTATGTTTATTTCTCTAACTTCACAGCCGGGACGCAATACTGTTCCTGTATTTTCGTTGTTTGAATAAGAGACGCCGGAATCCACGGTGACAGAAGGATCCAGTCTTCCCACGGAGGCGACGACATCATAAGCGAAGCGTCCGATAATTTCAGCAGGCGAGGAGTCATCGTAAATATACTGCCAGTGGACAGCTTCTGAGTCAGTATTGCTGTAAGAACTAGGGTTATAGCCGCTGTAAAGGACTTGGCCGTCTAAAGTTGTGTTCATATGGCAAAGCCAGTCGTAGGTTCTTTTATTTGTGGATGTTTCGTCATGAGTGTAAATGTCGTAAAATCTTCCACCCGTTCCCCCTAAATCTGAAATATAATACCTCATTGCGCCAATCGCCCGTTGCACGGCAGCTTGAGCCATCATTCTTGCTATAGAACGGTTGTTCGTGTTTAATGCGGCCTTTCTTTCTATTATAGAGTCAGAGGCAAAGGCCAGCGCCAGAATCAACAAAAGCGCCAGAATGCCCAGAGTGAATATCAAAGCTATTCCGCGATTGTCATTTTTTATTTCCGCAAAAAGTTTTTTGAGATTTTTCATAATTTACCAATATTTAATTTAATTGACAGTGTTTTGTCCCCGTTCTCCTATCAGAATCATTCTTGAAAATTTTCGCTGGTTATTTTCTCGGAATGTTTTGATGTTTCCTGAATCGTTGGCTGGAGTATCGAGGTCTCCTCCAATAGTCTTCCATTTTGCGAAGCTTTGTTTATTCAGGAGGGTCAAGTCTATTTTTACAGCATAGGGGAATTCATATTTGTCGTCAATGCCATCGGTCCCTGCAGTTCCCGGATTCAACACCACTCCGTTGCGATTAAAGCAGGTAAAATTCAATCCTACTACATAAGGGATTACTTTATGTACGTCGTTGGGAACATCAAAAGCGGCAAAAGTAGTATCGGGCAATAGAGGCGGGGAATTAAGATGGAAATTCCAGTTAGTAGTGTTGGCTGCTCCGATAGATGTTTTGTCTCCAGTTAGTGTATATGTTAGATAATTTTTTAGAGAAGCAATTTCAACACCATACATTGCCTTAGATAGTCTGGACTCACAATGGCTGTTTGCGCGATTTGCAGTGACCGCGACAAAACATAAGCTCTCAAAGTTGGCAGAGACGGGATCATGCCAGAATGGAGTTGTGTCTTTCACGTAGTACGCGCTTTGAATGTCTCTGGCCATCAAATCCATGGCCACTCTGGCGTCTTCATACATGTTAACTTTTCTTGCTGTATAAGTCCATAGTTTTTGAGCAGAGCCGAAAAACTGCATAAGAGCCAGCATAAGCACAGAAAACACAGCCATTGCAACGAGCAATTCAACAAGTGTAAATGCAGATTTTCTAACGTGGCATTTTTTTGTTTTGTTCTGTTTCATAAATTGACATGTCTCCAGTCTTTACAGAGGATTCGAGTTAAATACATCCATATAATATTCGCGTTTTTCGCGCTGGGCGTATGGTTTGCCAGTTGGCCAGCTAACTTCCACATACAGGGCAAAGCCATATTTAGGCAGCATGGTTTCCTGCTTGCCGCCAATGAATAAATTGCCGATGGATTTCGTCCATACTCTGACCGCCGCTGAAAAGTCTATGATGCCAGCGCCAGAAGTTAAGTCAACGCGGTAAAGCCCATTCGTGCCAGAAGTCTGTATATTTGTGTCTGCAACATTTGTCCATGCATTTGATGTGTTTAGACCTAATTCAGTCGAGCCATCACTGTCTGGTTTTGTCGTTACTCCCTGCATATTGGCAACAAAACCAGTGTTTGACACCCCATCCTGATTCCAGGCAGTGTCATTGTTGCATTTCATCTGAATATAAGTCATAAACTGTTCGGCTATGTCCGGGGCTGAGTTGTCGCCTATGGAATCTCTTGATTGCTGGACAGCCACAGGGAATAGTGACATTATCCCGGCAATTCCGATGCCTACGACAGCCAGTGACAGTGTCACTTCCACCATATTAAAAAATGCGCGGACGCTTTTTTTATTCTTCGCCATAAAGCACCCTCCCTGTAAAATTGTTTACTGATATTATTTTTTTATTTGCAAATTGCGCTTCGCTTGTAGTGAAGCTGGCTCCATTGATTATTCCTCTGATAATATAAAAAACAATCGAACAATCGCTGTCTATGCTTCCATATGGCTTGAAGACAATGCCTTTTACATCGTCTGTGGAAGCTCCGGCTCCCTCTAGCTCGTCAATGTTTACACTATAAATTGTCTTTGCTCCTAAATAAGGGTGGTTGTCTGACTTGCGTGGAGCAGGGGCTTTTGAATTTTGAAGAAATTTCAAGCCCGCGCCCATAGGAGATTTGTCCCATTTTGAGCCTTCCATCCAATACTGAAATTCGTAGTGGTCGTTTGTAGTGTTTAGCTTTACCGCCGCGACTCTGCAATATCTGTAATAGCAAATGGAAGGGACTTGGGTTGATGATGGGTCTGGAAGGATTAACGCTGTATATTTATTGTTTGTTATCGCCGCAGACCGCGCTAGCTTAAGTTTTCCTCCTATCAGCCTTGTCGCCGCGCTGACAGTTTGTCCTTTATTGATGGCATTAAAGGCAGGGAGGCCAATTCCAAGGAGTACCCCCACCACTGCCATTACTACCAGCATTTCAAGGAGGGTAAAAGTTTTTGCTATTCTCTTTTTCATGCCTGTTTCCTTGTGTGGTTGCCTGCTGTCATCATATACTCGTCCTGTCGGTGTTGTTATTATTTCCAGGAACAGATATCGTCATTCTCTCCGTTGTCGTCAGTTTTGTCTGGACCAAATGAATAGAGAAAAACGGTGCCATTCAAAATTATTGAGTTAATAGTTACTTTTTCATCATAATCCAAATCCATTCCCAGAGCGTAGCGATTTTCCCAAGGATCCAGATAGCCTTTCGTCTCAAAATTAGTTGGCGCGTCCAAAAATGCTATTTTCCGAGCATTTCCCAGATCGGCTTTGTTTGTTGCGTCGCCAGCAGTCATATCCACTTTTGTGAGGATCTGCATCACAGTGTCATATTCATCGTCTTCGTTTGTTTGGTTTTCCCATAACACATCACTCGCGCCACCCCATGGCAATGTGCCATAGTCTTGCTCATACTGTTTTACTGCTGTTATTATTGCATTCATTTCGGATTTAGCTTTGGTTTTCTTTGCCTGCCTTCTTACAGCGTTCAGGGCTGGAAACAGTATCCCCATCAGGATTGCTATTATGGCAATGACTACAAGCAGTTCGATGAGGGAAAATCTTTTCTTTTTCATTAGTTTCTTTTTCATATTTTTAAGTCTCCTTGGATTATTAATTACCAATTTTTTATATCGTCATCAGTTGTTGTGTTGTCGGCTCCGTCCGAAGAAAGGTCGAAAGTAGTTCTGTTATGTGCCCCGGGGCATTGGTATATAAGGTGCATCCCGAAGCCATCCACCACTGCGTATCTGTCGGGATATATAGCGCTGGCGCTAGGGATTAATTCAGTGTCATTTTTTTTCATGGCTTCGTAGTCGACTAAGCCGCAAAAATTGTTTTTTGCCACTTCTCCGCCAGTAGTTGCGGTTGTGTCAACGATGTCCAGATAAAACCCCGGAGCCGAGAAAGTCTGAATGTAATACCCATGCTTGGCTTTGTAGTTTTCAAGGGCGGCTGTTATTTTAGCGATAACAGCTTCGGTTTTTGCGTCAGCCGCTTTTCTGGTTGCGTATCCGTAGATGCCCAGTCCCATTGCCATAAGCACGGCAAGTATAGCCATTACAGTCATCATCTCAATCAATGAAAAAGACCTTGTTTTGCGTCTGTTCCGAGGTGTTTCCATATGAAGTTCTCCGTTGCTGTTTTATATAATATTAATCAGTGTTAAATCTCCACATCAGAAGTATATCATTAATAGTGAAAAAATGCAAAAAATTCAATACAAAAGAAGTTGAAAGTTAAAGGCCGGGAAGAGAAAAAATTGCTATTGCCTGATAAGGAAAATAAGACCAGCCAGAAGGAGTATTATTTCGAGCTTATATCCGGCAATGCTTATAGCGTTGCCCGTTATTCCGCCGAGCTTGTCAAAATATCTGTTTGAGAGCCACGCAAAGAATAAGGTTATAATAAAAGCCACAGCCACAGCGGGCAGGATGGTCAGCCCCGTAAGGAAAACAAGTCCGGCGGCGACGCACCACGGGATTATTTTGTATCTTTCCGCTTCCACTTCAAGAATGGGCTCTGATGTTCCCAATTCATTTATTGTCGCGAGGTGAGCCTGAAATGCATAAGCGAGCGTCATTGTCGTAATAATCCAGCAGGCATGGTTGAAGTAAATCAAAAAGCCGAAGCATAAGGCTCTGACAATGAAAACGCATACAATCGCAATTACGCCTGTAGCGTTGCGTTTTGCCTGAAAGCTGTCGTTCATTTCTGCAAGGGTTTCGAGAACAGATGCCCCGCCTAGTCTTAATTCGACCGCGGATGCGAATAAGCTGATATTTTTTCCTGAAGCAATAAGCTCAAAGCCAATAGCCAAAGCCAGCGCTGAAATTATAGCGGCGGCTGGCGGTCCCAGAAACATGACAAGAATCCATGCTATAAGATATGCGCCTATTCCAAGAATTGCGCCTATTACAGGAAAAAGAGACAGGACCTTGTAGGAGTCAACCTC
>CAZYVR010000071.1:0-20174 GCA_964651145.1 uncultured Victivallales bacterium
AATGGATGTTGCCGACAGTCTGAAAAATTGTTCCGTTGCAGTGGCAAGCGCGCCTGTTATAAAACCTTTTCCGGTCAGCTTTTTTGAGAAAGCGGACGGGAAGTATAAAATTATAGCGACACTTGAAGAACACAGCATCATCGGTGGCTTGGGCACGGCAGCTCTGGAATGGCAAAACAGCCGGAAATCGACTTCGGAGATAATCCGCTTCGCGTTGCCTGATAAATTTCTCGAAAATACCGGAGGCCACGACTTTGCGAGAGAGCAAGCCGGACTGACAAAAGAAAACATAGTTCAAACAATAACAGACCGTATTAAACCTTATAAATGACGCATTATGGAAAATTCAGTTCCTGACTTAATTAAAAATGGAATAGCGAATCTTTTGGGCAATCCTTATGATGAAACTATTTTTCATTTTTCATTTCCTGATGAAATAAATAAACACATAGAGAAAGTGTGCTCCACCTTTTTTCTGACAGACCAACAGGCGCGAATCTCCGGGAATGGTTCAATTGCCGAGGATAATGAAATTGATAAGGGCATTGAAATGAGTTCCAGTTTTTCAGACTATCCCCTGAAGATACGCCTGATAGTATTGGGGCATCTGACCAACATGAACTTCCCGTTGGAACTGATAAAGGAGAAGGCTCTGGAATTATGGGATGAGATCGAAACGGCAACTAGGGAAGAGTATTTCCAATATTTATCCTTCCTGTATTCTTTAGGCCTGAGCGATGAAGCCCATAAACATTTGAAATATTTGATGTCAAATGCCGGAAATGTTAAAGAACAATTGTATTATGCGCCTTTTCTAATTCTTGACGAATGCTGCGATGAATCAGTTCGCTTTGTGAAAGGAATCGATTGCAAAGAATTAAAGGGCGATGATTCACTGTTTGCATATGTGCAAATATGCCTCCATAATTGGCTTCTGCAGGAAGCTGGAACGGCAATTCCCTTGATTGGCGACAAGGAACTCAGAGCCTTTTTTTCAGCAAATATGTCATTGCGCGAATCCGATATTCAGACAGCAATAAAGATTCATCAAAATCTGCTCAGTTCCACCGATAATAATACAATCCGCTTCAAATCGACAAAAGAACTGGCGTTTATTTACCGTTCAATTAATAGAATTGAAGACGCCGTTGAAATCCTGGAAAAGACACTTGAGTCAACTAATCATTTGTGGCCTCAGGTGCAGCGGCATATTTTTTCTTTTGAGTTGGCGCAGTGCATGAGAACCGAAAAAAATTACGCAGAAGCTAAAAAAATCATAAAAGAAGACCTATCCTCTTGTCTTTTTCCTTATGCTAAAGACTTGCTGAAACTGCTGTTTTCGCTAATTGAATTTGAACATGAAGGACAACTAGTTTCCTGTGACGCCCTAAACAAACAGCATTACCTGCCAACCCTGCTGACTTATTACCAGCCATGGCAATGTCTCGCAAAGGCCAAGCTGCAGAAACTGAGAGGCCTGGAGAATGAATCATATCTTACTGTCTTAAACCTGTCATCCAATTCCTTCCTTGAACCGGAAAAACGCAAAGCCTTAAAGGCTTCATTGCAGAATACTGGAAAATGGAATACAAAAGAATCAGCGTCGCTGATTGCTTCAGCGTTTTTGCCATTCATCAAGGAAGATGAAATAGAGCAAACCTGGATATATAAAGAAGCGTTAATATGAGAAATAAAATGATTATCGGGATTGACTTTGACAATACAATCGTCTGCTATGATGGGGTTTTTTATTGGGTGGCTCTTGAACAGGGTTTTATTCCTCCCCATATCCCGAAGAATAAAATTTCAGTGCGCGATTATCTCAGAAAACAGGGAAGGGAAAACTTGTGGACAGAACTTCAGGGCATTGTTTATGGGGCAAGGATGTCCTATGGCAAAACCTATCCCGGCGCGATTGGCTTTCTGGAAAAGCTTATCTTAAACAATATTCCTTTTTATATTATAAGCCACCGGACAAGATATCCATTTCTGGGCGAAAAGCATGACCTGCACAAGGCCGCAAAAGAATGGCTTAAGGGATTGGATGCATCCTCTGAACTTGCGAATAAACTGCAGGGGGAATCCGTTTTTTTTCTGGAAACAAAAGAGCAGAAAGCTGGACATATAGAAAAAATGGGTTGTACTCATTTCATTGATGACCTTCCGGAATTCCTGGAAGAGGCATATTTCCCCTGCGATACATATCCAATGCTTTTCGATCCGTATGCGAATCATAAAAATACAAAATTGCACTCCTTCCCCTCATGGCAACAAATTGAGGAATATTTTTTAACTTGAGTCTCAAGACATGATTACTGAAAACATCCAACAATTAAATATTGACTCCCGCGAACTCGGGTTTATTGAAGATTTTGCTCAGGAAAGCATTTTTTCTGCCATGCCAATACGAACAGGCGGAAACAATAAAGTATTCCATATAAAAACTGATTCGGGGAAGAGTTTCATACTGAAGAAATATTTCTGGAGCGCTCATGATCAGAGAGATCGCTTGAACAGTGAATATTCTTTTTTGAATTATGTCTGGCAGCTTGGCCTTCGATGT
The DNA here is from genome assembly GCA_964651145.1 of uncultured Victivallales bacterium. GTDB lineage: Bacteria > Verrucomicrobiota > Lentisphaeria > Victivallales > GWF2-45-14 > CAZYVR01. Next base: position 2,564 of record CAZYVR010000071.1, read on the forward strand.
CAACCCCGGCCACTGGCGTGCGACAAAGAACAAAGACTCGGACTTTATTCATTCATTGATGGAGAACAGTTCGCAACGGTCAATTTAAAGAAAGAGCATATTTTGCAGGCGATGGATTTTCTCAGGAATATAAACGCTTCGAGGAATTTTGATTCTTTTGACCTGCCTAGAGCATCCGATTCTTGTTTCACTGTTGCGGAACATATTCAATGCATTGAAAAGAGAATTGACAGGCTGCAGAAAATTAGTCCCGCATCTGAGCTAGAAAAGGAGCTTTGCTCTTTTATCAGAGATGATATTTGCCATGCGTGGAAATCCGTAAAGGAATCGATTGTGGCCGCTTTTGCCAATAAATTGGACTCCATGGTGATTGCTTGTCTGTCGCCTTCTGATTTCGGATTTCACAACAGCATAAAGGCAAATAATGGCATTGTCTATTTTATTGATTTTGAATACGCAGGCATAGATGATCCGGTTAAATTGATTTGCGATTTCTTTTGTCAGCCCAAAGTGCCCGTTCCGTTAACCTATTTTAATGACTTTTCAGAAAATATGGCCAACTGCACGGGCGACAATGACATTCCCCGGAGAGCTTCGAAATTGTTGTTGGCGTATCGGCTGAAATGGTGCATGATTATGCTTAATGAGTTTATGCGGTCAGAAGAAGAAAGAAGGGTTTTCGCAAAAGGGGTGGATGTTGTGAATGATGATTATAAGATCCGTCAGCTTGATCTAGCAAGAAAATATTTTAATGAGTTTTTCGGTTAGGCGCAACAATGCTCCGGAAATGGCAACAGAAATTGGAGAAAACTTTTTTATGAAAATGAAGATCAAGCGCTCGGGAAACCCTAAAGACTGGAGTTGTCCGTACATGGAGCCACACACAGAAAGAACGTATAGAGACCAAGAGATATATCCTGACGGAATATGTCCGTGGTTGTATTATTCAACCTATCCTTATATGCTTGGGCTATTGTATGGGGCAGACTTCCGATACAACGAGGAAGGCGATGGATGGGCCTGTTGCCCTGCGATTGACGGCTGTGAAACATTTATTCGGAAAAGACCCAAAACCGAAGAATTCAATGATCCAAGAATTGATAAAAAACACAGTTTTAATATTTATGTGGAAGTGTCCAAGGTCGGCAACTGTCCTGCAGGGCATAAGGTGGGAGATCGTTTTATTTTTCCAACCTGCATGCAGAATCATTTTGCCTGCCCTGCTGGATGGTACAATGCTTTCCCATTCATGGACGCGCCTCAGCCTTCGTGCCTAAAAGATGCCTCCTCCGTAAGGTGTCCTGACTGGAAGCAAAATGTGACAATTAATATATAGGAGTTCAGAAAATGAGCAGGCATTTATTGCTGGAAAAACACAAATTGATTTATCATCCGGAAGCGCTGGCAAAGTTTATGAAAGGCGAGGTCTTTGCCCCAATACAAGTGGAGCTGAGTCCATCGGCAAGGTGCAATCACAATTGTCATCATTGCTACACGCGTTATGTTATGAACAAAGAAAATTCTCCCCCTCTGCTCGAAAAGGATTTATTTTTCAAAATCATACGCGACTGCGCCGATTTTGGGGTCAAAGCCATATCATTTTGCGGGACAGGCGAGCCTATGGTAAACCCGCACACGCCGGAAGCTATTGTGCTTTCCAAAAAATTGGGAGTAGACGCAGGCCTTATATCCAACGGAGCTCTTGCGACTCAGGAAAAAATAGAGCCATGTTTAAGCAGTCTGATGTTCATTAGATTCAGTTTTTCCGGAAACACTCCTGAGATATACGCGAAAAATCAGGGAGCTTCAGAAGAAGATTTTTACAATGTCATAAAGAACCTTGAAGATATCGTGAAATTACGAGACAAACAAAAGCTGGACACGACTATAGGAGTGGCTTTTCATTATTTTCAAAACTGCGACAGTCGGGAAATCGTGTCATTTTCCAAGAGGATAAAGGAAACGGGTGTGGACTACCTCCAGATAAAGCCATCTGGAGACTTCAAGAAAAACAATTATGAATATGAAAAACATGCCTACAGAAAGGTGCTGGAAGAGCTTGAGGAGGCTTCAACGCTGACCGACGACAACTTTTTATGTCAGATAAAAATTGCAAGCTTTGAGCGCTTGGAGCAAATAGCGGAAACTCATTTTGCGCTTCCTAAAAAATGTTGGGGTTTATTGTTCTTTACCAATATAGGAAGTGACGGGAAAGTCTATAGTTGTGCCGGAAGCTGGTATGAAGAGAAAGACTGTTACGGCAGCCTGAAGGATCATACCCTTGAGGAGATATGGAAATCTGATCGTTTCAAGAAGATTTTCAACAGAAGGATTTGCACTCATCCTGATTTGTGTTTTACTCAGTGCCATAATATACCCATGAATGAATTTCTCATGGACTTAAAAGCACCCCCAGAACATATAAACTTTATTTAAGAACATGGACATTCCCAAAACAACATTGATGGCAGTGCTCAGGGAGACAAACTCTCCTCTGAGCCTGGAGGAAGTTTCCCTTCCTGGCCTTTGCCCCGGACAGGCTCTCGTGAAATTAGCCTATAGCGGAGTATGCAGAAGCCAGCTTTCTGAGCGACAGGGAAGCATGGGGCCGGATAAATATATTCCGCATTGCCTTGGACATGAAGGAACTGGCGTTGTCGTATCCATAGGCGAAGGCGTGCAGAAAGTCAAGCCCGGAGATCATGTCATATTGTCATGGATAAAAGGTTCCGGCATACAGTGCCAGCCAGTGAAATATGGCGGTGGCAATAAAATCATATCAGGCGGCTACGCAAACACTTTCACTCAGTACAGTATTGCTTCAGAAAACCGACTTGTGAAAATACCACAGGACGTGCCTCTGGATATTTGTTCGATTATAGGCTGCGGAATCGCCACCGGGTTCGGTTCTGTATGTCATGATTCAATGCTTGTCCCTGGAGGCTCTATCGCTATTGTTGGAACTGGATGCGTAGCGATAAATGGAATACATACCGCTTCAATAATGGGAGCTAGTAAAATTATCGCCATAGGCAGAAATAAAAACAAACTGGAGTTATGCAAAAAATTTGGGGCAACTGACGTTTTTGATATTGATGATAAAAAACTTATCTCCGAAATAAAGGAATTGTCCGAAGGAGGCGTTGACGCAGCTATTGACGCAATAGGCATGAGTAAGGCCTTTGAATTGGCGTTTTCAATAATACGGCATAAAGGAAAAGCAGTAGCTGTGGGCGTGCCGCATTTTGAAGACACCGTAACCCTGAACGCGGCAAGCCTGGTTGGCAATAAATATATAGTGGGTTCCATAGGCGGGTCTTGCCAACCAGATCAAGACTTTATGCGGATAATTAGGCTTTACGAAAAGAAACTGTATAATATTGAAGACATGATTACACATCGTTTTCCATTTGAAAAAGTAAATGAAGCTTTAGACCTGCTTGAAAAAGGAGGAAACGCGCTTGCCTGCATTCTGGAATTTTAAGAGCGGATAATCGTTGCGGAGACTATGATGAAAAAAAGGGCATTGTTATCAACCGGAAATCCTGAGCTTATAGTTCAGGAGTGCAGTCGCTTGGCTAAAAACGGATGGGAGTTTGTTGCGACGCGGGAAACAGTTGAAGAACTTTCCAAGAATAAAATAGAAGCTATGGATGTCGCCGCGTTTGTTGGTGTAGATTATTCTTACGGCATTCCTCCCACCCTGCATCCGAAAATGGAAAAAGCCCTTACAGACCAATGCGACTATTCCATTGACCTTGTTTATGATGTTCCCTACGGCTTGGACAAAGGAATAGACGTGGGAGGCCGCACGTTGCTGGCTCTTGGGATAAAGGGCAATAGGTTGGTGGCAAATTCTCCAGAAACATTGAATGTAATTGTGAATGCACTGGAACAAGGAGCGTCAGAAACAGATATTGCAAAGCAAAAAACGACAGAGCAGGCTCTTTCGGAAATAACGCTTCATTATGCCGCTCTTTTGAAATCCCAAAACAGCGATTGCGATTTTTCCATGTTCAGGAAATTGCAGGATTGCGCCGAAGGGGAAAATCCATATCAGCGATGCCAGATGCATGAAGTCATCAGTCCTCGGCAGAGTGATAATTCATGGAACTGGAAACAAATTTCAGGAACCAATCCTTGCTATACGAATACCATAGATATAGCAAACGTCATATTGGCGATGGAAAAAGCTAAATTGGCCTTTCAGAAAAACCGTGGCAAGATGCCTTTTATTTCCATAGCGGCAAAACACGGAAACCCATGCGGAATCGGCATAGATTGGAATAATCCATTGAATTCTCTCAACAAAGCGTTGTGGGGTAATGCGCAGGCTGTGTGGGGCGGTGAATTCGTCTGTAATTTTCCCGTTTCCGAGGATATTGCTGGGAGCTTGTACAAATCCGAAAAACGAGAAGAAGAGCTGGACTCCCCTTACTGGATGCTGGATATTGTCGCTGTTCCGTCTTTTGATGACGCCGCCATCGAAATACTAGGCAAAAGAAATCAAAGAAAATTAATTGCATCATCTTGCCTGGAACATATAAATGAATTGCCTTCCGGTTGCGAACTCCGATGGTTTCCGGGAAGGCTGTTAAAACAGGATTTTAATGATTATATTATTGATTTCAATGAAAATGAATCTTCTTCTGAAATTTCAGAACACTTGATCGACGACATGATAATAGCCTGGGTAAATTCATATGTCTCATTCCATGGGGGCAATGAAGTTTCCATAGCGAAGGACGGAATGCTGATAGGAGCGGGCGGAGGCCCTTCAACCCTGATGGCGGCGCAAAATGCTGTCTTATGGTCCCAAAAATGCAAACATTCTGTCAATAAAGCGGTTTTTTCCGCCGACGCTTTTTTCCCTTATAGGGATGCCCCGCTCGAATTGCTTCATGCGGGTTGCGCATGGGGAGTTTTTCCGGGAGGCGGAAAAAATTTTCAAGATATTATTTCCCTTTTTAATGAGTGGAACATAGGGTATTCAATCATCCCCGAAAAATATAGGGGTTTTTGTAGGCATTAAAAATAATACAAGCGGTCTTTGCGCCGCTTTTTAAACTTAGGAGGATAATAAAGATGGCTTATGTTGATTTTATTTCTCTGGTGCATAAAAGCACTAAACGCGATTATGTGGCTAGAGTATTGGAAAGGCCTAAGGCGGAGGTCGCAAAAATTGCAAAAAAATTTGACAAAGATTATTGGGATGGAGATCGCACCACCGGGTATGGAGGATATCATTATGATGGACGCTGGCAAAAAGTTGCAAAGGCAATGGCTGAACATTACAATATAAAGCCTGGAGACAAAATACTTGATGTTGGATGCGGCAAGGGATTTTTATTGTACGATTTTACACAAGTTGTGCCAGGTGTTGAAGTCACAGGAATTGATATTTCTGAATATGCCATTGAGCATGGAAAAGAAGAAGTAAAAGGCAATCTGCAGACAGCAAATGCCAATAAACTTCCTTTTGAAGACAATAGTTTTGACTTGGTAATCTCAATTAATACTATCCATAATTTGTATTGCAATGATGCCTTCAACGCCTTGAAGGAAATGGAGAGAGTCGGAAGAAAAAACAAATATCTCTGCGTTGAATCATATAGGAATGAAGAAGAAAAAGTCAATCTGTTTTATTGGCAGTTTACCTGTGAAATGTTCTGCACCCCGGAGGAGTGGGAATGGTGGTTTAAAATGACTGGTTATTCAGGGGATCATTCCTTTATCTTTTTTGAATGAACAAATAAAGACATTTAAAAATAAAAGACTGGAAAATTTAAATGAAATTTAAAGCAGCAGTATTAATTGAACAAAATAAACCACTGGAAACCATTGAAATCGAAATTCCCAAATTGAGTTTTGGACAAGTGTTGGTAAAACTCCATTGCAGTGGTGTTTGTGGATCTCAGATAGGAGAAATTAAAGGGGTAAAGGGGCCGGATAAATATCTGCCTCATTTATTGGGGCATGAAGGAGCGGCTACTGTACTTGAATGTGGAGAAGGAGTCAAAACTTTGGCTCCTGATAATAAAGTGGTATTGCATTGGCGACCTGGCGAAGGCTTGCAGGGAGAGCCGCCACTATATTTTTCTCCTGATTTGGGCAAAATCAATGCTGGTTGGGTTACTTCATTCAATGAATATGCGGTCATTTCAGAAAATCGACTTACTCCCATTGACAGCGATATAGACAATGTCAGCGCCGCCATGTTGGGATGCGCTGCCTTGACTGGTATTGGGGTTGTCAATAACAACGCCAAGGTGAAAATCGGAGAATCTGTTTTGATTTTAGGCGCTGGCGGCATAGGGCTGAACATGGTTCAAGCGGCCAAAATGGCTGGAGCCTATCCCATAATTGCAGTAGATATTTTTCAAAATCGGATAGAGTTGGCTAAAGAACTTGGAGCTACCCATGCTATAATGGGCAATGATCTTGAACATGTAAAAGAAGAAGTAAAAAAGATATGCGGAGAAGTCGATGTAGCCATTGACAATACTGGCTGTCCCAAAGTAATTGAGGCTGCTTATTCCATTTCCTCGAAATGCGGCCGGATTATTTTAGTGGGAGTTCCAGCCAAAAATCAGAATGCAAGCATTTATACTTTGCCCTTGCACTTTGGGAAGATTTTGACAGGTTCTCATGGCGGAGAAGCCAATCCGGCGGAAGATATTCCGCGATATACAAAACTTTTAAAAGCTGAACTTTTGGATTTTTCCAAGTTGATAGCACAGCATTATCCACTTGAAGATATTAATTCAGCTATTAATGATATGGAGTCTGGCAAGGTAGCTGGACGATGTATAATTGATATGTAAAGGAACAGCAAAAAAATGAACACAGTATTACTTTTCATTCCTAACACCCGCTGGTTTAATAAACGACCCTGGGTTTCAATTCCGCATTCTGCCTTAATTCTTTCAGCCCTATTGAAAGATGATTATAATTTTATAATTCTGGATGCAAATGGGCAAAATTATAATGACGACGAGTGCGCTTCTCTCCTGTTGCGGCATAATCCGGAGATTATATTGGTTTCAGCTCTGTCTATGGAGTATCACAAACAGTATCATAAAGCCTTGAAGCTCGCCAAACAGAGTTGTCCCAAAGCAATTACAATTCTTGGCGGGGTATATCCGACGGTCTGTCCGGAAGAAGCAATCAAAGACCTCAATCTGGATTATGTATTTATAGGCCATGCGGAAGAAAGGATAAGTAATTTTATTGAATTAGTGATGAAGAATGACCTCAGTAATCTCATCCGAGTTCCTGGAATTTCGTTTAGAGATGGCAATTCGGTCAGGTTAAATCCGGTAACGTCCTATATTGGAGATGTAAAGAACCTCGTGCGACCGGATTTTTCTTTTATGGATATAACTCCGTATCTAGTTCGTAAATCAAAGGATTATCAGTTTAATTCCAGTTTAAAGTCCGCCTCCATTTTGACATCATATGGGTGTCCTTACAATTGTTCGTTCTGTGCGACCAGAACCATCAGTGGCAAAAAAACGGCATACCGGCCTCTGGAGGATGTTATTGCAGAGATAGATTTTTTAATAAACGAACACGACATTCAGGAACTTCTTTTTCTGGATGATAATTTTCTGACGAAAAAAGATCGTGCGATCAGGATGTTTGAAACTTTGAGGGACAATTATAAAATTTCATGGAAATCATCCAATGTAGCAGCTTGGTTGCTTGATGAAGGGATATTGGCACTTATGAAGCAGAGTGGCTGCACTCAAATCACTATTTCAGTGGAGTCGGGCAGTCAGAGGGTTTTAAGTGATATAATACATAAACCTATGGATTTGAAAAAAATCTCTCCAATAGTTCAACGTTGCCAGGAATTGGGAATTTGCATATGCGCCAATTTTGTAATCGGTTTTCCGGGAGAAACGTGGGACGAAATCCGGCAAAGTTTTGCTTTTGCTGAATTATGTGATTTTGATCTGGCGCATTTCCACATAGCGACCCCTCTTCCCGGCACAGATTTGTATAAGACGGCTGTAGATCAGAATCTTTTGCCCAAAGACTTTAGTTTCTTTGATGAGCGCTATTTTGGCTTCGGGCAAGCTTTCATTGAAACACCGGAATTCACAAGAAGTGAACTTCTGATATTGCGGGCGTATGAGTGGGATCGGATTAATTTTAACACTCCTGAAAAGACGGCGCGCATTGCTAAGATGTATTGCACAACTGTGGAAGATTTAAATGAACATCGTAAACAAACAAGGCGGAAATTGGGTATCCATTTTTAGCGGAGATAATAATTTATGAAAGCAAAGACTAAAGAAGTCCAGTATCAAAGATGTATTGACTTAATAAATGATGGTTGTGTTGAGCAGTTTGGGGCATATACCAATCAATCCTGGCATGATGATCCAAGAAGAACACTTTTTATGCTTTCTCGCTATAAATTTGTAGCTAAGATGTTTGCGGGCAAAAAGGATGTTCTGGAAGTGGGGTGTGCGGATGCTTTTGGCTCCAGAATAGTGCTTCAGGAAGTGAAGAACCTTACCGCAGTTGATTTCGACCCATTTTTCGTTGAGGAAGCCGGCAAGCGGGTTAGCAACAAATATCCACTTGAGGTGTTCACTCATAATATCGTTGAAAAACCTGTTAAAAAGGCCTTTTTTAATGCCGCTTATTCATTGGATGTATTTGAACATATTCTTCCCGAAGATGAAGAGAAGGCCTTGGGGAATATTGTGACTTCCCTTTCTGAACATGGCGAATTTATAATAGGCATGCCATCGCTTGAATCACAGAAATATGCGTCAGAGCCTAGCCGGACTGGCCATGTCAACTGCAAGACAGGCAAGGATTTGAAAAATCTGATAGACAAGTATTTTCATCATTCTTTTTTGTTTTCAATGAATGATGAGGTTGTTCATACGGGTTTTTCTAAAATGGCTCATTATATCTTTGTATTGGCTGCGGAACCTAAAAAATAAGAGACAAAAATCTATCATAAGGAGATTGTGTTAATGAATTGCATTTCATGCTGTTCCTCGGAGATGGAAAAAATTATTGATTTGGGACTACAGCCAATTTGCCATCATTTTATTCCAGCCGACCAGAAAGAAAGCTGCGAGGATTATAAATTCCCGTTATCTTTGCAGCATTGTTCCAATTGTGGCCTTATCCAACTGGGGGTTATTCCTCCCTTGGAGCAACTTCAGCCGCGCTATGACTGGATAAACTATCGGGAGCCTGAAGCTCATTTGGATGATTTTGCGGACAGGATATTGTCGCTATTGAGCCCCGATAATGCAGGCATTGTTGCGGGGGTGAGTTACAAAGACACCTCATTGGTAGATCGACTCGTCGCAAAAGGCAAAATGAAAAGTTGGATGCTTGATGTAGACAGGTTACTGAAAAGTGACGCCGGAATCTATCCAGGGACTGAAACTATTCAGGCATTGACTAATAGGGAGGTCTGCATGGAGCAGATCAGGCATTCGGGACTTTGTGACGTATTAATATGCCGTCATATTCTGGAACATTCATTCCATCCAGCTGATTTTTTGGATGCCTTAACTCAACTGCTGAAGCCCAACGGCTATATTGTTTTAGAAGTTCCTTCCAATGAAAAAAGCTTTGAGATAAAAGATTATACTGTGCCATGGGAAGAGCATACAGTTTATTTCATGGGAAAATCACTTAAATTTTTTCTGCAAAATAATAATTGGGAAGTTATAAGCTTTCAGCGTTATCCATACCCACAGGAAGATGTTCTGGCAGTCGTGGTTCAGAAAAATGACAATAAAGACAATATCCAAGGCGTTGCAGATGCAGAATTACAGAGTGTTCGCCAATATGGGCAAGCTTTTCCGGATACTAAGAGAAAGATTCGGGATTTATTTGAGCAAGAAGTTTCCCGGGGCAGAAAAATTGCGGCATTTGGAGCGGGACATTCTGCCATTTCATTCATTAACACAATGGAAATAGCGCATTGCTTCGAATGCATTATTGACGACCATCCCAAAAAACAAGGATTCCTGTTGCCTGGCAGCGGTCTGCCAATAGTCGACTCTTCTATCCTTCAGAATGGCAATATTGACTTATGCCTATTATGTGTAAATCCCGAGATAGAGACCAAGATAATCAATTCAAAATCAGATTACATTGCCAATGGGGGGACTTTTGTTTCTGCTTTCCCGGTCAGCGACAATTATATCTTAAAAGGTGAAAAATGAGTGAGTCAACAACTTCCGAAGCAACTTGGAACACCGAGTCTATATTGTGTTTGGATAATGAGACTATAAATAAATTAATCGAAGCCTGCCGAGTCTCCCCCAGGCATAGATACCGATTATGCGCCCATCACAATTCAGAGGCGCATCTTCATGAAATGATAATTGTGCTTTCGGATAAAACCTATATCCGTCCTCATCGGCATATAAATAAGCCGGAATCTTTTCATATAATTAAGGGAGAACTTGAAATTCTTCTTTTCAATGATTCTGGCGAACTAACTAAAATTATCCCGATGGCCCCTTATGAGAGTGGAAGAGTATTTTACTATCGGCTGGACAAAACATTATATCATACGGTGCGAGTTAAGTCTGAGTTTGTTGTCATTCACGAGACAACGAATGGACCTTTTATCAGAGAGCAGACAGAATATGCTCCCTGGAGCCCGGATGAGAATGATACTGATTCAGTTAATTCATATCGTCACCATATAAATAAACTCAAAATGTAAGAGGAGAATGATGACGGATAAGATACTGATAATAGGTGCGTCAGGTTTTTTAGGGTCACACCTTTATCGGAATGCCCTGAAAAATAAGGTTGATGTGGTGGGGACCCAATCCAGTAAAGACTATTCCCATCTTATAAAATTTAACCTCGCAGATGATAATTTATTTGATGTGCTTCCTGCCGGCTGGCTTGTGCCTGATCGAACGGCGGTGGTCATTTGTGCAGCTGTTACTCCAATGGATCGATATGTCACCGATAAAGAGAATACTAAATACCTGATGGTTGACCGTATGAAAAGCCTTTGCCGACGATTTTTAGATAAAGGTATAAAGATCACATTTATATCAACAAGTTACGTCTTTTCTGGAGAGGACGGGTATTATACGGAAACAGATCAGTCGGCTCCATGCAATGAATATGGAAGACAAAAACTGGCGATGGAAAATTATTTAACGGGCAATAGCGCTTCCTCTCTGATATTCAGATTGGATAAAATAGTAGGGGATGACGCCGAAGAGAATCATATTTTTTCAGAATGGACTGACGCAATAAAAAATAACCGACCAATTGTCTGTATAAAAGACCAAATAATATCACCAACTCATGTGGATGATATTTCCCTTGCTATTCTTAAGGGAATAGAATTGAATCTGTCCGGGATATTTCATCTTGCCAATAGTGAATCCTTTTTAAGATCAGAACTGGCCAGGCAGTTTTTGAGAATAACGTCTCAAAAACATCAGGTTCTTTCGAAAACAGGCGCCGAAATCGGTTTGAAAGATGCTCGTCCATTAAAGTCCTATTTAGATTCATCCCGATTCAGGGCAGCGACAGCTTTTCAGTTTACCTCTATGCGAAATGTTATTGATAATTATATTAATAACTGCAAACAAAAAAAGGGAAAATAAATGAAGACGTCCAGAATATCGGTCATTCTTCCTAATTATAATCACGCGCATTATATTGAAGACGCTCTGGAGGCTTTAATTAATCAAACTGTCCGTCCATTTGAGATTATAATCATCGATGACGGTTCAAAAGACAACAGCGTTGAGGTAATTGAGAAATATACTCGCAAGTATGATTTCATTCAGCTAATACGCAATCCGTCTAACATCGGATTCATGAAATCATTTAACAAAGCCTTGCAGCTAGTCAGTGGAGCCTATTTATATAGTGGGGCCTCGGATGATATCATCCACCCGACCCTTTTTGAAAAATCATTAAAATTACTGAACAAGCACCCTCAGGCAGGTTTCTGCACTTCTGAATATGCGAACCTTTTTCCCAATGGCATAACTGAAATTGTACGGGTTAACTTAAATCCGGAACCAGTTTATTTCAGCCCTCAAGATTATGCCGATATTATGCGCAGCAAGTGGGAATTGTCCGTGCCTACCGGCACTGCAGTCTGGAGGATGGAGGCTTTTAAAGAGCAGGGAGGATATATTGACGAGCTAAAGTGGCACTGTGATTGGTTTGTGGCGCATGTGCTCGCCTTCCGATATGGGATTTGCTATATACCGGAAGTTCTGCAGACGTTCAGGATACTTGAAGGCGGAACCTCACAGGCGGGGCCGCTAAGCAAACCCACTTATAAAACCCTTATTTTTCATATTATCAAAAATCTGTTCAAAGACGAATATAAAGACGTCAAGGAGTTATTCAAGATCCCCTCTGTTTTGTCCAGATTGGGTTTTTTACTTTTAGAGGTTCTGACAAGCCGGGAAAAATATTGGGAATTTTTGTCCCCGGAATTAATCGAAAATGTCCTCAAGTATGAACAGTTAAAGGTCGATTTGGGGGTTACCCAGGCGATTGCCCAAAAAATAGAGAGAAACTCTGCCTATTTTCAGAAAACAACTCAGACTGCGATTCAATGTATGATGGAAAAGCAAAGCAAAGACGGTCAGTCTGAAATTTTATCTGATGTCTATGAAAATTTGCAAAGCCATCTTAATTGCTATTGGGGAACTTATTGTTTCCAAATAGCGCACCAGAAAAGGTATGACGCGATTGTAGAATTTATCTTGGCATACGTCAAAAGGACATGGCAGTATTTGGGACTGTCAGGAAAAAATGGCCAGCCGTTGAAAGTGCTGATTTTTGGAGCTGGATTGCATACGCAATGGTTATATGGACTCGTTTCCAACCAGAAGCCTGCCCCAGTTGTTGTTGCAGTTATTGACGATAATCCCACTGATTTTCTGCAGTGGGGCATGAAGGCAATAAGACCTGAAGAAGTTGACGTCAAGGAAGTTGACGCCGTTGTGCTGTCTACTGACTGTATACAGGAAAAACTGGCAAAACGCGCCAGGGAGGTTTTTAAAGATAAATTAAAAATCATTGATTTGTATAAAGGCCTTCATTCTGGTCCATATCCAAAACATAAAGACTGGGCGGCTTATCACATCTGAGCGCAAGAATGTTATAGAATTGAATCTGTCCGGGATATTTCATCTTGCCAATAGTGAATCCTTTTTAAGATCAGAACTGGCCAGGCAGTTTTTGAGAATAACGTCTCAAAAACATCAGGTTCTTTCGAAAACAGGCGCCGAAATCGGTTTGAAAGATGCTCGTCCATTAAAGTCCTATTTAGATTCATCCCGATTCAGGGCAGCGACAGCTTTTCAGTTTACCTCTATGCGAAATGTTATTGATAATTATATTAATAACTGCAAACAAAAAAAGGGAAAATAAATGAAGACGTCCAGAATATCGGTCATTCTTCCTAATTATAATCACGCGCATTATATTGAAGACGCTCTGGAGGCTTTAATTAATCAAACTGTCCGTCCATTTGAGATTATAATCATCGATGACGGTTCAAAAGACAACAGCGTTGAGGTAATTGAGAAATATACTCGCAAGTATGATTTCATTCAGCTAATACGCAATCCGTCTAACATCGGATTCATGAAATCATTTAACAAAGCCTTGCAGCTAGTCAGTGGAGCCTATTTATATAGTGGGGCCTCGGATGATATCATCCACCCGACCCTTTTTGAAAAATCATTAAAATTACTGAACAAGCACCCTCAGGCAGGTTTCTGCACTTCTGAATATGCGAACCTTTTTCCCAATGGCATAACTGAAATTGTACGGGTTAACTTAAATCCGGAACCAGTTTATTTCAGCCCTCAAGATTATGCCGATATTATGCGCAGCAAGTGGGAATTGTCCGTGCCTACCGGCACTGCAGTCTGGAGGATGGAGGCTTTTAAAGAGCAGGGAGGATATATTGACGAGCTAAAGTGGCACTGTGATTGGTTTGTGGCGCATGTGCTCGCCTTCCGATATGGGATTTGCTATATACCGGAAGTTCTGCAGACGTTCAGGATACTTGAAGGCGGAACCTCACAGGCGGGGCCGCTAAGCAAACCCACTTATAAAACCCTTATTTTTCATATTATCAAAAATCTGTTCAAAGACGAATATAAAGACGTCAAGGAGTTATTCAAGATCCCCTCTGTTTTGTCCAGATTGGGTTTTTTACTTTTAGAGGTTCTGACAAGCCGGGAAAAATATTGGGAATTTTTGTCCCCGGAATTAATCGAAAATGTCCTCAAGTATGAACAGTTAAAGGTCGATTTGGGGGTTACCCAGGCGATTGCCCAAAAAATAGAGAGAAACTCTGCCTATTTTCAGAAAACAACTCAGACTGCGATTCAATGTATGATGGAAAAGCAAAGCAAAGACGGTCAGTCTGAAATTTTATCTGATGTCTATGAAAATTTGCAAAGCCATCTTAATTGCTATTGGGGAACTTATTGTTTCCAAATAGCGCACCAGAAAAGGTATGACGCGATTGTAGAATTTATCTTGGCATACGTCAAAAGGACATGGCAGTATTTGGGACTGTCAGGAAAAAATGGCCAGCCGTTGAAAGTGCTGATTTTTGGAGCTGGATTGCATACGCAATGGTTATATGGACTCGTTTCCAACCAGAAGCCTGCCCCAGTTGTTGTTGCAGTTATTGACGATAATCCCACTGATTTTCTGCAGTGGGGCATGAAGGCAATAAGACCTGAAGAAGTTGACGCCAAAGAAGTTGACGCCGTTGTGCTGTCTACTGACTGCATACAGGAAAAGCTGGAAAAACGCGCCAGGGAGGTTTTTAAAGATAAATTGAAAATCATTGATTTGTATAAAGGCCTTCCTCCCGGTCCATATCCAAAACATGAATATTGGGCGACTGATGACACCTGAACGTGAAAATGTTTTTGTTCAAAAATTTTTAGATGATATTTCCTCCAACGATTGGGAGTGTATTTCGTTTATAAGTCATTATTCTCATTTGGCTCATGATCAGGCGTTTTTAGCGCTGATAGAGAAGGAAATACTTTCCTTATATAAGCGAGCTCCGGGTTTATCAGATGCTTTGTCCAGGCTTGCTTTTTTGTTGTGGGGCGAAGGCTTTTGCGGGGAGGCACGGCGGCTTTGGGAGACTGATATAGAATCAAATAAATGCTCATGGTGGCAAAAATTGAGATATGCAGATACTTATGCTGAAACAGACTTGGAATATGCCTTGACCCTAGCGGCGGAAGTTTATGATGACTACCCTGAGGCAATGAATGCTTATTCCAGTTTAGCCTGGCGCATAAGACAAAAAAATGCGACCAAGGCGGAAGAGTTATTTGAATTGGATATAAGTATTTCCAGGATAACCCCGGAATTCATGGGGAAATATATCATATTTCTTGCCAATCATAAGAAGTTGGATAAAGCCAGTCAGTTGCTGGAGGAAAATAAAAATGAGCTTCCTGAAAAAAACTTCCACCAGATGGCTGAAATTTTTTCTTTAAATGAAAAATGGGATTTTATCCCGCAATTATATAAAAATGCGCCATTTCCAAACTGGTTCAATACCCCCAAAGGCCATTTATTCAAAATCGCTAAAAAGGACGAGAAATGCTCTGAAAACAATTCTCTTTTTGCTTTTTATGATTTACTGTGCGCGGCTCCAACGTATGATTTTACCGCCTTTTTAGGCAATGCCAACATGATTCGGGAAAAAGAAGCGTTGGATGGCATTGAAGTTGTAATTGTTCCCGCGACGCCATCATTTTATCCGGAATGGTATCCGCTTCCGGCTGAGCTTCAGGATTGGAGGCTTCACAATATTGTCATACCGAGTTGTCAGATGCTTCAGTGTTTCAAGGGCATCCACGTCTGTCATACCCGTGATGAAGCATTGTTGATCGAGAAAAGTATTGCACAAAATATATATCCCCTGGATTATAGCGTTTTACGGCCGACTGTAGATTTTCAGCCCAAGAGCCGTTCTTCTCAGTGCTATTGCAAACCCTATGTTACTCCGCCTGAGTTTGCCGTCCGGGCAGTGAAACGCTATTTAAACAATTACGCGACAGGTCGGAAAGTGGTAACCATAACCCTTCGGGAAACAAATGTCGTAAACAAAGACCGAAATTCCAACGTAGATGACTGGATTCGTTTTGCACAGTCGCTTGATCAAGACATCTATTTCCCGATATTTATTCGTGATCTGGAAAAATGTTTTGATACGCGTCAGCAGGAGCTTGCCCCCTACCTCCATTTACCGGAATCGTCATGGAATCTCCAATTGCGATGCGCCTTATACGAGCTCAGTTATATTAATATGGGAGTAAATACTGGCCCCATGATGTGGTGCATGATGAATCCCCGCACCCGGTGTCTGGTGTTTAAAATAATAAGTCAGGCTTCTCTGGTGGCTTCCTATGAATTTATAAATGAAAAGTGTGGTTTGAAGCATGGAGAGCAGCGCGATTTTGCTTCTCCATATCAGCGGTTTATCTGGGAGGATGACCAATTTAAAATTATACAGGAAGAGTTTTTTGGTTTGGTCAAAGATATAGAGAAGGATGCCTGAACAGGCAATTATCAAAATCTGAATTTAAAAAGTTAGGAGAAAAATATGATTGTTTTCTGCCATGTTGCAAAAACTGGAGGTTGTTCGCTAAATCAGGTGTTTGCAATTTCCTATCCAGACGAAAGCGTGCTTGCTGGGAACACTTTTTTTACGGATTTTTCGGGAGAAAAATTAAAAGAATTTCATCATCATTTTGACGTTGACAAGATAAAAGTATTTTCCGCGCATCATATTATTCCTTCCATTGTAAAAAAGAATATTCCAGAGGCCCGCGTTATAATCTTTCTCCGCAATCCCATTGAAAGGGCATTTTCTCTCTATTATTTTTTGCGAAGAACCTGGAATGTTTATTATAAAGACAATTTAAGAAAACCGGAAAAATATCCTGTTGATTTTACTAAAGATTTTAGAACATTCCTTCACAGTTACTGTAAAATGAAGGATCAGAAAAAAAAATCTGCGCCTGACGACTTTCCTCATTTATCGGGAGATAAACAAGTTGCCGAACTTGATCAATGCTACTTTGTCGGCATTACAGAGAGATTCGAAGATTCTTTGATTTTGCTACAGTTAAAAATGGGGCTGCATTTCAAATATGCGCACAATATGCGTGTAAATGACAATCCTGATGCGCCAGATAATAAATTATATTCAGAGTCCTGTTCTCCTGAAGAACTCAAGCTTGCGTCAGAACTGCTTCAACCCGAAATGCAAGGCTATAAACATGCTTTGAAAATCTTTGAGAAAGATTTTGCTGAACGCGATAAAGATTTATTCAAATACCACAAAACCAGAATTGAAGTCAGAGAAAAATTCAACGAGACTCAGTTGTGCTCATTCAAAACAGGATGGAAAATGCTCAATAAATTTCCTAAAAAGAGGAAAATCTTTTACGGAGCCGGCAAGTTTGCGACGGCTCTTATTGACGCAATAGTTTTTGGGAGCCTTCCATTTCCGGATATGATACTGGATGACGCCCCGGCAATGGACAAAGTTTATAACGTTCCTGTGAGAAAGTTC
>CAZYVR010000072.1:0-19752 GCA_964651145.1 uncultured Victivallales bacterium
CAACAAGCTTTATTTCGTTACAGCGCCAGCTTCCGGGACTTTTGGCGGTTTCATCAAGCATAGCTTTTTTTATAAAACAAAAACTTTTTAGCTTCGGCCATTCGCACATTAAACAGCATGGGCGTATTATTATATAAATTAATGTGGGGCGGATAATAAATGAGCAAAACAGAAGCGAGCGCGATTCAAAAGCCGAATGACTTTGGCCCGATCTATACAGAAACCAACATGAACGGCTTCCTGGCCGAACCCTGGAGCACATTTTCCAACATAATTTTTCTGCTGATAGTGATATACTGGAGCATAAAGACCAAAATGAATTTTCGGATACATCCGCTTATCTGCGTTTCATTGCCTATTTTGGGGGTCGGCTTCATTGGCGGAGTCGTGTATCATGCCACCAGATGCTCGCGCTTCTGGCTCTTGCTGGACTTTATGCCCATCCTAATACTTGTGCTGGCGGCAAGCATTTATCTGTGGCAGGAAATATACAAAAATCTTGCGCTGACCTTAATATCCACACTTGGGCCGGTTTTCCTGTACAGGGGGATTACGGTATTTGTCGAGTTCCCGGACAATGTTTACATTTCCATGGGCTACATAGTTCTTGCCGTCAATATTCTTTTGCCAGCGATCCTTCACTGCTGTTTGAAAAATCGCCGCAACTGGAAATGGCTTGCGCTTTCCGCGCTGTCTTTCAGCGTAGCGATCACGTTCAGGCAAATTGACATGGGAATAGGAAAGGCTCTTCCGATGGGCACGCATTTTCTGTGGCACATTTTTGGAGGCATAAGCGCCTTTCTTCTTATACAATATCTGTACAGCTCCGACCGGGAAAAGATCAAAGCGCCCGATGCTGAAGCAAAAGTTTGACGCTGAGCTCTTAAAAAATTGCAATTCCTTATTGCTATATTGTGGCAGTCTGGCTATATTAACAGTTCCCGCAATGACCGGAGAGCTCAATGATTGCAAACAAGTTTGACAAATATAATATGATGTGTCTCAGCGTGCCGCTGGCGATAGGCCTTATCGCGGCTGCGGCGCTGGCTTGCAAGACATTGGAAAAAGTAAAAGAGCCGCGCAGAACGATCGAAGTAAAAGGCTACGCTCAGAAAAAAATCACCTCCGACATGGCCGCATGGGAATGCTCATTTATAGCGCGCGCCCCAAAACTGAATCTGGCTTACGACAAACTCGAAAAAGATTTGAAGCTTGTCCTTAATTATTTTCACAAAAATGGGATTGAAGACAAGGCCATGAATGTTTCCGCCGTCTCCACTTCCATCGAATACACAAAAACGCCCAAAGGAATCAGCACAAACATAATCGACGGTTATGTACTTTGCCGCTCAATTAAAATCAGATCCGGCAACGTCAAGCTTCTCGCAAAACTTGCAAGCAAATCGACAGAGCTCATAAAAAGCGGAGTTGAACTTGTCTCAAGCAAGCCGGATTATTTTTTCACAAAGCTCAACGCGTTAAAGATAGACATCCTTGGAGCAGCGGCTAAAAACGCAAAAATGCGCGCTGAAAAACTCGCAGGCAACACAGGCTGCAAAGTAGGCGAGCCCATCAAGGCAAGACAAGGAGTATTTCAAGTTACGCCTCTCTATTCGACAGAGGTCTCAGACTACGGCAGATACGACACTTCCACCATAGAGAAAAGCGTCAAATCTGTAGTGACTGTGGAATTCCTTGTTTTAAACTCAGACTCAAACACACTTTTAATAAATTCAGATAAAAACAAAATAGAAAAGAAAAAAACATCGATATGGGCAAAATAACTCTCGAAGAACTTTTTATAAACGCATCCGAAACAGACTCTAAGGATATTGTAAACCAATTGTTCTCAAAGCTGGAAGAAGAGGATGACATAAGCAAAGACGAAATTTCAGCAAACATTGAGTTTCTGCTGGAAAGCTGGGACAATTCCATCATTGAGTCAGAGGCCAAATCCAACGTCTGCATTCTCCTGGCTGAAAAGTCGGCAAACGACACTAACCTGCTAAGAAACGCCCTGACCCAGGCCGTGAAAAAACTTTTGCCGCCATACCTTGCCAAAACTGGCTTTCTGCGCGGATTGGGGCTCAGAGATTCGGCTGTGCTCCTGCCGGAAGTGGCAAAGCGCTACAAAACCATGCTTAACTTGAAAAACAATATATTTGTCTTCCAGCCGAGTTCTCGGACATGGGGGAAAATAGTTAAAATTGATTCATTCACATCGTCCGTAGCCATCGAAAGTCTGGTGGGAAACAGCTCGCGCGGAATGCCTCTTGACCTCGCTCTTTCTCAGATGATAACTTTCAAATCCATGCCGGAAACACACAAGCTGATGGAGCCAAACAAAAAAACAGTTCTGCCGTCAAGCGAATACCGGAGACTTGCAAAAGAGATTTCCTTTGTGGACTTGGACAAGGACACAGTCCGCGAAATAGCTCTCTCCAGCCACGTGCCAAACATTATGACGCCTGAAGAATTTGACTTGTGGTGGAAAAAGAACGAGATGCCTGAAGCATGCAACAATTCCGGAATGGAACGAAGAGCCGCTCAAGCCAGAAGCATACACGAGATGCATGTCCTCCTTGAAGAAATAAAAGAAGTAAAAAACTATAAATTCCTGGACAGCGATCTTGACGACTTCAAGACATTTTTCACAAAAACAAAGCCTAACCTGCCTCCCAAGGACTGCAAGTTGATAGTAGAGTGCATAGCCATTATCACGCCGCGCCTCTCCAACGGCATAATTATGGCAATTTTTGAGTCCTTGAAAGACAAATGCTTATTCCTTCCAAAGTCTTTTGACTCATTCAACATTGAAGACCTGGAAGTCTGGAGCAAAATCCCAGCCAAAATGATGACGGACTTCGCGAGATTCGTTAAAGTGCTGTTCTCGGAAGAATATCTGGCCGACATAGCCGTCCATTTGCCATTGCGCTGCCTCAATGCCGTATGCGAACAGGCAAACAATCACCTGATTTCAAACTCAGTAAGATCCGCAAGAAATTGCAGTTCAGACATACTTGTGTGGATTTGGCGCAACAGAAAAAAATGTTCAGACGAACTCATAGCAGTCCTGAACATGGACAATATAGTTTCTGCCTTGTCGGTTTTCGACTTGCCCAAAGCATGGGGCAGCGCGCAGCGTGAATTGAAAAAATTGCTTATAGACAATGCAAACTTCCAGACACTGATTCTGGACAACGCCGGAGAAAACATCCTTTCGATCACGTCGGCATTGCAGAAGGCCAAAACTCTGGTTCCTGGCGAACGCCAAAGCCTGCTAGTCAAACTCTCAAGGCAATCGCCGGAACTCCGCCAGGCACTCGAGCAGGGCGAAGCCAGAAAAATAGGACCGACAACGGAAAAAACCGATGATACAACTGAACAGCCGCCCATTACATCCGTGCATTCCTTCAAGCAGAAAATGAAAGAGCTTGACAATATTTTGAATGTTCAAGTACCGGAAAACAGGGAAGCTCTAAAAGTGGCGCGCGCACATGGAGACTTCAGGGAAAACTCGGAATATGACGCGGCAAAAGAGCGACGCGACTTTCTCTCAAGGAGACGCGGCGACCTTGAAAGAGGAATAAGCGCAGTAATCCAGACTGACTTCAAGGGAATTGTCCCGACAAACATTGTGATTCTTGGCTCATCTGTAAAAGTAGAGCGCCCATCCGGCGAAGAAGAAACTTTTCACATCCTTGGAATGTGGGACAGCGATTCCGACAACCATTGCGTCTCATACCTCGCCAAGCTGGGCCAAGCGCTGATAAACATGAAAATAGGCGACAAAGTCAAATTGCCGGATGGCTCTGAATGCAAAATCAAAGAACTTGCGCCGCTGCCTGAATCATTGCGCGCAAAACTGGCCGATGAAGACTGACATCTTTCATCCAAACTTAAAAGATTGGGAAAAAGCGTCCGGATATTCCGGGCGCAAAATTGTCGCTTCATATGGAAAAATAAGACTGGTGGAATATACAGTAAAGACCGACAGGCCAGAGCTCGACGGAAAAAAGCTGGCGTTTTTTTCGGATCTGCATTGGAACGACTCTTTCGGGGACGGAGCGGAAATAAGCTCAGCCATAAACGAAAATCAGCCGGACTGGATTCTTTTTGGCGGCGATCTTATTCAATATATGTGCAATATGGACGCCGCCTTTGATTTTCTCAAAAAACTGAAGGCAAAAAGCCGCAAGCTGGCAGTGTTCGGAAACTGGGACAGAAAAACGCGCCGCTGGTTTCCCGCTCGAATATGGGACAGCCTTTATGCGGAGGCAGGATTCAAGCTTCTTGTCAACTCCGGCGTTAATGACCCAGGAATATTTTTCTGCGGACTAGACGACTTCAAAACAGGACGGCCAGCCTTCCCTGAAATGAACAATGATTCTTTTAATGTCATTTTCGCGCACAATCCCGACTCCGTTCCGGCGCTGGCGTCCGAAGAGAACATAGCGAAAACAGACCTTTTCCTTTGCGGACACACCCACGCTGGACAAATTCGCGCACCATTATTCGGAGCGCTTCTGACCTCATCCATATACTGGAAAAAATTCGAGTACGGACGCTTTGTTCACAGAATACACAAATCCCAGATAATAGTAACCTCCGGCATAGGCATGACAGGCTATCCGCTGAGGCTATTCTGCCACCCTGAAGTAGCAATAATCAAGCTGCGCTCCGCATAGGCAAAAAACTGTTAATTGCCTTGACAGCAAAACTGACTCTTTGACGACCTGAAAAATAAATTCAAATTTCTTCCTATATTGCAACATGCTTGCCTTTAATGCTTTGCGTCTTTAGTGTTTTTTATTGACCGCAAAAAAAAACAAATAACACGCTCCTTGTCGATGTCTGCTTTGACGGTTCACACTTTGGAAAAGACCGGAACCATTGTCCGACAAAAACAACAAAAAAAAGGAGCTTTATAAATGAGCAATTACATTACTCAGGAATTGCTGGAAGAAAGAATAACCGAAACGCGCCTCAACGCGCTGTGCAGAGTGACGGGCGATGCCAAAATAGCATTGCTCAACAACGTGATAGGACGCGCCGAAAGCCTTATCGACGGCTATGCGTCCATACGTTATGAAATACCTCTGCCGTCAAACGAACTTACGGAAGAATGGGCGCTGACCATCGCAGAATATGAACTGTACAAACGCAGTTCCGCAAACGATGTCCCGGCAAAAATAAAGGAGTCATACGAAGACACCCTTAAGCTTTTGGCTGACCTCGCCAGCGGCAGCCTTGCAATACCTTCCGCAGTCGAGCCTGAGCCAGCAAATGACGAAGGAAGTTCTATTGCCGTGCGCTCAAACTCTCCGCTTATGAATGAAGACAATTTAAAAGGATTCTAATCCACAGCATAAAAAAAACGGCAAAACACAATGCCCCGGGCGTCGCCCTCTCCTGCTTTCTGCGGCGCCCGGGGGCAGTTGCCTCTCAACAAAAAAGGAAAAAAAATGAACATCAGCAAAGTATTTGAATATGCGTCCAGATTCAGGGCGAAAGACGGAAAAGAAAACGAAACAAAAAAGAAGCTTTTCAAAACAGGAAAAACAAAAAACAATGCAGATTCCCATGAATTTGAAAGCTACCTGGAGTCCTGGATTAATTGCACCAACACAAAAGTGACGGCTCCGTTCATAACCAACCTCCTTATGGGCGCCGATGAAGGACAGCCCCGCGAACAGGCCGCCCTTTTCCAGACTATACTTGAAAAAGAGCCAGTCATCGCGGCGCATCTCCAAACGCGCATCCTTTCTGTCCTTGCATGCGATTGGGGCATAAAACCTGTAAACTCTGACACTGCATCAATTACAAAAGCCAAAGAAACTGGAACAATTTTGCGCAAAGCAGGCTTCTACAAATTAATGAAACACCTCCTCGACGCAATCGGCACAGGATACGCCGGAAGGGCGATAATGTGGGGCGAAGGCGGCGCAAAAATTGACAAATTCATCCATGTTCACCCCTCCAACTGGACCTTTGACCTGCACGGCAATCCGGCAGTGACCAGGCAAGATGGAATCGAATGCGCGCTGAGCGAATATCACCCCAATCAATTTGTTTTCCATACCCAACAAATCAAGCCAGGAATCCCATGCCGGGGCGGACTCCTCAGAAGCCTTGTATGGCTGTACTTTTTCAAGCATTACGCAATGCGCGACAGAGCAAGGTACCTCGAAAGATTCGGCATCCCCTTTCTCTTGGCAAAAGTAAGAAAAGACGACTTTGACAACGACAATATAAGAAATGACATCCTTAACTCACTCGCAAAGATGGGCAACGATGGAGTGGGCCTCATAACTGAAGGTTCAAGTGTTGACACGATGACGCCCTCCAGATCATCTGGCAATGGCGATTTTCAAGAATGGCTTGAATATATTGACGATGCCTTTGCGCTTGTTATTCTGGGTCAGCTCGCAAGCAGCAAAGCGGCGTCCGGCCTCAGCAAGGGACAGGTTCAGGAAAATGTCCGGCACGACCTCCTTGAAGCTGACTGTCGCAACCTCATGGAGACAGTTAACAATCAGCTCATAGCTCCTCTGGAAAAGTTCCGGTACGGAACTCAGGACTCTATTGAGTTCAAACTTGAATTCGACCCGAAAGAAGACCTTAAAAAGAAAGCCGAAATAGTAAAAATCCTGTCCGACAGTGGATTTAAGGTTGATAAAAAATGGATAGAAAAAACTTTTGACATCCCCATTTCTATGCTTGCCTCGGAGTAAATTAAAGTTGATAAAAATAAAGAACAATAGTATACTACAAATGAAAGGGGGCTTACAATGCCAATGCTGGGTTCAAGAGGCTCAAATGGCTCAAGAGGTTTTAATAACACAAGGGAAAAAAATAAACCGGAAGGTACGACAAAGTCTCATTACTTGATTAATAAAGGGAAAACCTATACATTTTTAAGAGATTTACAATTACATTTGCCTCACTGTGTTGCTTGGGACAGTGGAAAAGGATCTTATGCTGAGTATTATAAAGCAATCCTCGAAGCATTTAATAATAAATTTTATGACAAAAGAGTTGCAGTTTATTTCACAAAAACATTAGTGGAAAAAATTATTGGAATAAAACCTAATAGCTTTGAACATTATGGAATTAGTTTTTGGTTTGACACTGAAGTTAAAAATTTAGGCAACTCAACATATTTTTGGACAGTAAAAGTGAAAATATTAAAGTTTTACAAATGCAATTGTTCCTCAAAAAAAAGAGAACAGCCATTGCCTTTTAAACATGAAATTCAAATAATGAGACAAACAGAAGTTTGGAAAGATGAAAGGAAAAAATGAAAATAAAACTGGTTTCTTTTTTATTGTTAATGTCCGTATTGTCATATTCTGATGGTGAGAAAGGAAATCTTTTTGATTCTATTCCTTTAAAGATGTTTAGAGAATTTAACACATTAAATTTATCACATTCTATATTTAATGCCAAAATTAATGTTGATTTCTCAAATGTCCAAATGGTGGATGTTTTTGAGGAATTGACCAAGCAAAGTCAATTATCAATGGTTTCTATTGGAGCTGTGAGTTCAACCATAGTTACCGTAAAAGCAAAAAATAAAAGTTTGAGAAAAGTTTTTCTGGAATTGGGAGACAAGTATGGCTTTCTTTATGAACTTAAGTGTAAAAACGAAAGACCAGTTAGATTTAGCATTCATAAAACAAAAAAAGCAAAATGTGACCCTATTCCATTAAGCGCTTTGCAAACAATTAACACAGAAAATTTATCATACCCTATTTTTGACGCTAAGGTTAACATTAATAAGCCTAATATTAAAATGGGTCAATTGCTTGCGCAATGGAGCAAAAAATGCAAGCTTCCAATAAAGTTCACTGAAGCTGTGTCAGCCTCGATTGTAAGATATAGGCAAAAAAATGAAAGCTTGGGGGACGTTTTGTATAAATTGGGTGAAATGTACGGCTTCCTTTATGAATCTCGCGAAAAAGACGGCAAGTTAACGGAGCTTTGCGTTTACAAATTAAAGGCCGCTGGTTATCTTATATATGGAATGGAAGAATATAATAAAAGAATGAATGAGCCTGATAAATAAAGTAAATATTGGAGCTTAAAATGAATAAATCTATTCTTATCTTGCTGCTCTTTTCCATGATTTTTGGTAGCGAAACAATTGCTAATTCTATAAGAAAATATTCTAGAAAATTGACCTATCAAGGAAAATATTCTAAAAAATTTATAAGAAAATTAACAAATAAAATTAATAAGCAAAAAATTAAAAAAGTCAATTTTAACAATAAAAAAATAGAGGATGCCATAAGCTGGATTATTCATTCACGCATTGATGCTCCGAGCATAATGTTGGACTTTATGCCCGATGACTCAACTGATTCGAAAAGAGCTTCTGGCAAGGCTGTTTTGGTAACGCTGTCAGCAAACAATATAACATTTCTGGAACTGATAAATCTCATATGCGAAAAAACAAATTGCTGGTGGAGAATTACAGACAAAGGAATAATCATCTACTTGAACAAGAAGCCGATAGAGAAAAAATTATTGGAATAAAACCTAATAGTTTTGAACATTATGGAATTCGTTGTTGGTATGACACTGAAGTTAAAAATTTAGACAACTCAACATATTTTTGGACGGTAAAAGTGAAAATATTAAAGTTTTACAAATGCAATTGTTCCTCAAAAAAAGGAGAACAGCCTTTGCCTTTTAAACGTGAAATTCAAATAATGAGACAAACAGAAGTTTGGAAAGATGAAAGGAAAAAATGAAAATAATACTGGTTTCTTTTATATTGTTAATGTCCGTATTGTCATATTCTGATGGTGAGAAGAAAAAAAAATATGACCCATTCCCGCTATGGATGTTGAGTGAAATTAACAAGGCGAATTTAAAACATTTTATGTTTAATCCTAAGATTAGTGTTAATGCGTCTGATGTTAAGATGAGAGAACTGCTTATAAAGCTGGGAGAGGAATGTAAAGTGTCAATGAGTTTCACTGGCCCTGTATCCGACACGGCTGTGAGTATAAAGGCGAAAAATACAAGCTTTAGAGACATTCTGTTAAGATTGGGAGAAAGATACGGCTTCCTTTACGAATTAAATGAGACTGAAGAAGGCCAAACACTGTTTTACATTCGCAAAATAAAAATACTATAATCTTAGGCTTTCGAAATAACGCTCAAATTAAAACAGAGATCAATAATATGCGCATTTATTTTTGCATGTTTCTCATACTTATATCATCGAGTTGCATTTTAAAGTCAGAAGACTTGTCAAAGAATGAATTGACAATTAAGCTGTCCAATGAATAAACTAGAAAAAATATTGCTGGCATTTGTGTTTTTATGGGGAATCGTTGTTGTTTTCTTTCCTGATTTGCTTGGCTTTATTTTATTTTTGGCGCTTTCTGCTGGACTGGGCTTCTTTTTAAAAAAAGAGCTGAAAAATGCAAAAAAAAGGGCAAGGATATTTTTATATTTTATTGTCGCCTTAATAGCCTCCACTATTGCGACCGGAGTTTCTGGCTTTCTCTTTCGGCATTTTTGCTTTGCTGAAAAACATGAAGCTTTAATTTTTCAAGCAATGAAATTTCAATTGTTTGCAGTATTTATTTTGCTTGTTGCATATTTCATTTTAAGCTTCAAAAATTTTGCAAAATAAATGCGGATCATTACGCATCAAAAAAAGAAAAGGAACTGACGCCTTGCAATGCGCGCAATTCAGCTTTAATTTTTTTTATGAAAATACTTATTCCATACCCGCTCGTGTTGATGCTGCTTATAGCGGGAGCTTATAGCTCCGCCCTTTTTTTTCTTCCGAAGGACGTTTTTTGCGCAACTGACTGTGGAAATAAGTTTATCCAAGTGCAACATATTGATCGATACGGTTCAATGGATATTCATTATCCGGCGAAAAAGCTTGACCCTGAATTCAAATATTTTCCATACTGCGCGCATCACTTCAAAAAGCTGGGCAATAAAATTTACTCCTTTTATCCTTTTTATTTCCCCGTAATATCCGCGCCGTTTTACAAGCTTTTCGGGGCGGCAGGGCTATATATATTGCCGCTGGCAGCTTCTCTGCTGTGTTTTGTTGTCATGTTTTTTATGATGAAAAAGCTTGGAATGGAAAAAGCTTTTCCGAATGCTGCTCTTATTATGGCCGTTTGCTCGCCAATGTTTTATTACTCGCTTGTGTTCTGGGAAGAGACTCCGGCTGTTTTCCTTTTTGCCCTTGGAACTTTTTTCGCAATAAAAGCCTTGAAGCATAAAAAACATGGAGCTCTTTTTTTGTTTGTTGGCGGCTCTTTTCTGGGCTTGTCGACTGTTTTGCGCGAGGAAGGCTATGCTTTAATGATAGCCTCATTTTTTGCCTTCGCGCTTTGCTCGCGGAACAACAGAAAAAGAGCGTGGCTTATTCCAATAGGATGGCTTGTTGCAATGGTTCCTTTATGGATCTTTCAATATAGCGTTTATGGCAATTTTATGGGCATCCATGCGTCTGGCTACAATGCCTTGCAGGACAGCGGCGGAATCATTTCAGCAATATGGGAAAAGCTTGGAAATTTCTATTTTTATATTTTCATGTCCTGGCCTTTTATATATGGAACCTTTGCCGCGCTTTCATTGATTTTGACAATCGCTGTTTTTTCCGCCACGTTTATCAAACCTGCAAGGCGATGGATTGTGTTGCCCGGTTTGTTTATATTTTCTATAGGGTCCGCAATTTTTGCTTATTTAATTATCGCAAGCGCTCAGCCAGTATTTAATCTTCTTTTTACTCAAGCTTTATTGCCGCAAACTCCATTCCTTTTCCCTGTTTTTCTTGCAATCCGTCCGCTTATGAAAACTAGAAATAGAGGCGCAAAATTTATGCTAATCTTATCGCTAGCCTATATTTTTTGCGCATGTCTGGCTTTGAACCGCAGGGACATCGGCCTGATATGGGGGCCAAGGCACTTCCTTTTTCTTTTCCCGCTGCTTGTGCCTTTGGCTTTATATTCTTGCCGTTTGCTGTTAAAGGAAGAGAAGAGTAAATGGGGGAAGAAAAGCCTTATATTTTTGTTTGGACTGCTAATTGCTATAAGCGCAAGCATTCAAACTTGGGGAATACAACTTCTTTCCATTGAAAAGAACAGCGCGCGCGAAATGCTTAGCGCCTTTAAAGCGACAAAAGAAAATGTGATAATCACGGACATTTACTGGCTTCCGGAACAGGTTGCGGCTGTTTACTTTGACAAAAAATTCCTGATGGTCGACAAGAAAAATACTCTTAGCGGAGCAATTGAGTTGCTCAGAAAAAACAAAGTAAACAACTTTGCGCTTGCTCTCTCAAAAAGCTATCGCGCAATCAGCAATGAAGACATGGCAAACGCTATGAAATCGGTTAGAATAACTTCGTCAAAAACAGTCAGCCCGCCCAAAATGGAATTTATGAAGTTTCACATTCTTTCATGCGTTCAAAGCTCCAAAAAGGACTAAGCATCAAGGAGTTCTTTGAGAGTCACGCGCCCGTCGTAAAGGGCTTTGCCGACAATAGCGCCTTCAAGATTTTCCTTGTTAAGGGCCTTGAGAGCTTTGACATCCTTGACAGATGAAACTCCTCCAGATGCGACAATCTTGCACCCTTTGACCTTGTTGCAAAGATTAGCGACAGCTTCGCAATTGGGGCCGGACAACATGCCGTCTGTGGCGATGTCTGTGTAGATAATCCTCACAACGCCCATTTCGGAAAATTTGACGGCCAGTTCGACAGCATCCAGTTCGGTGGCTTCGAGCCAGCCGCGCGTTGCTGCCTTGCCGTTTTTGGCATCTATTCCGACAACGATTCTTTCGGCTCCGAATTTCTCGATAAGCTGTTCCACAAGTGTTGGGCTTTCACAAGCAACAGTGCCAAGAATGATTCTGGAAACGCCAGTGTTCAGAACGGCTTCTGCGTCTTTAAAATTGCGTATGCCCCCGCCAAGTTCGCAGGGAATATTAATTGCTTTGCAGATCCTTTCCACGGCTTCAAGGTTGACCGGATGGCCTTCTTTTGCTCCGTCCAAGTCCACGAGGTGAAGAAATTCGCCGCCTTCGTTCTGCCACTTGAGAGCCTCCTCTTCGGGGGTTTCAGAATAAACGGTTTCTTTGCTGTAGTCGCCTTGCAGAAGCCTGACGCATTTGCCGCCTCTGATATCAACTGCCGGAAAAATAATCATTTTGCTGTCTCCGCTGAATTAACAAAATTTTTCAAAATAGCAAGCCCTTTGTTTTGGCTTTTTTCGGGATGAAACTGTGTCGCAAAAACATTGCCGCGTCCTATTGCCGCCGCGAATTCCAATATATAATCCGAACTAGCAATCACAATGTCTCTATCTTTGGGAGCCGCGTAATAGGAGTGCACAAAATAAAAATAGCTTTCATCAGGAATACCCGATAAGTTTTGATTTTCACTCTTTATGTTTATGCTGTTCCAGCCCATATGCGGAACTTTTTCGACACCTTCGGGAAAGCGGACAACGCGCCCTTTGAAAACGCCCAGCCCTTTTACGCCAGGCGCCTCTTCGCTTTCTTCAAGAAGCATCTGCATCCCGAGACATATTCCCAGATAAGGCTTGCCTGCCTTGATTGATGAAACGACAACGTCCGCCAGTCCGCGCGACCGCAAATGCTCCATGCCGTCGCCAAAGTTTCCGACTCCGGGCAGAACAAGCGCGTCTGCCTTCTCGAGGTCGGCTCCATTGTCAACCATTTCGATATTGCCGCCCACGCTTTCCAGCGCTTTGGAAACACTCAAGAGGTTTCCCATGCCATAATCAATCAAGGCAATCATAATTTATAACTTTGTTGCTATGCTTTTAAGTTTATACGCCCGAGAATGCGGAGAATGCTCCGTCCACAGGTATAACTGTTCCGTTAACAAAACCGGACGCCTTGTTGTCAACAAGCCAAAGCAATGTGCCGACCAGGTCTTCCGGATTGCCGAAGCGTCCCATTGGAGTCTGCGAAATAATAGTGTTTCCGCGCGCCGTGAGTGAGCCGTCTTCGTTTGTGAGAAGAGCTCTGTTCTGGTCTGTCAGGAAAAATCCCGGGGCTATTGCGTTGACTCTAATGCCAACTTTGGACATATGCACAGCCAGCCACTGCGTGAAGTTGCTGATGGCCGCTTTTGCTCCGCTGTAAGCAGGGATCTTTGTCAAAGGGCAGAACGCGTTCATGGAAGAAATATTGAGCACAACGCCGCCATCTTTGTCCAGCATTTTTCTGCAGAACACCTGTGAAGGCAAAAGAGTGCCGAGGAAATTAAGGTTGAAAACAAAGCCTACTCCCTGTGCGTCGAGGTCAAAAAATGTGGTCAATTCACCGGCTTTGTCCAAATCTTCTTTGGTCAAATATTCTTTGGAAGTTGTGCCTTTGGGATGGTTTCCGCCAGCTCCGTTGATAAGAATGTCGCATGAGCCAAATTTTGCGCAAACTTCTTTTTCCGCCGCTTGCAGGCTTTCCAGTTCAAGAACATTGGCCGCCAATCCGATTGCGGTTCCGCCTGCTGCGTTTATGATTTCCGCCACTTTGTCGGCGTTTTCTTTTCTGAGGTCAAGAATTGCCACTTTGGCTCCGCATTCAGCCAAGGCTTGCGCCATAACTCCGCAAAGCACTCCACCGCCGCCAGTAACGACAGCCACTTTATTTTCCAAATTAGCTTTAAAAGGCACGCTCATTTTCATTTCTCCTTAGTTGTCTATTTTGTTTTCCGCATTTAGTTCAGGTGAGTCATTTCCTGTTTTCCTAGCGGATAAATATTAAAGCCCATATTATATAATGCTTTATGGTCCAGCACATTTCTTCCATCAAAGATGAAGGCCGGCTTTTCCATCAGGTCAAATATTTTCTGGTAATCATAGGTTTTGAATTCCTGCCAATCCGTTATAACTGCTATGGCATGCGCTCCCTTGACTGCTTCATAGGGATCGTAATGGTATTCGATGTCGCCTTCGACGTCTTTCATGTCATTTTTTGCATTTGGAATAGCTTTCGGGTCATAAATGGAAAGGTTTGCCCTTTCCTCAAGAAGCCATTTGCTTATATAGATTGCGGGCGATTCGCGAGTGTCGCCTGTGTCGGCTTTGAAGGCAAAGCCCAGCACTGCAATTTTCTTGCCCGCAATAGTGTTGAACATGGTTTGGACCAGTTTTTTTACAAAACGTTTTTCCTGATATTCGTTCATGAGCACTACCTGTTCCCAGTATGTGGCTACTTCCGGAAGATTGTAGTGCTCGCAAAGATAAACCAGATTCAATATGTCTTTTTTGAAGCATGAACCTCCGAAGCCAACGCCGGGCTTCAGAAATTTTGAGCCGATTCGGGAATCCAGCCCCATGGCTGAAGTTACTTCTTCGATGTTTGCGTCAGTTTTCTCGCAAATGGCTGAAATGCTGTTTACGGACGATATTCTCTGAGCCAGCATGGCATTGGAAACCAATTTGGAAAGTTCACTGCTCCACACGTTGGCTGTTCTAATTTTATCTTTCTCAACCCAATGCGCGTAAATATCGACAATCCTTTTCAAGGCTTTTTGCCCGCTTTCTGTTTCCATGGCTCCTATCAGGACACGGTCTGGATTCTGCAGGTCGGCAATGGCAGTTCCTTCCGCAAGAAATTCCGGATTTGAAAGGACTTCAAAACTCAAGCCTTTTGAATTTGAGTTCAATATCCTGTGCATCGCCTCAGCTGCCCTCACTGGCAAGGTGCTTTTTTCGATGACTATCTTGTCGCTTTCAGCGTTTTGGACTATGCTTCTGGCTGTCTTTTCCCAATATTGAAGGTCGGCCGCTTTGCCCGCGCCTTCGCCAAAAGTCTTTGTGGGAGTGTTTACGCTGACAAATATTATCCCGGCTCTTTTTATTCCTTCTGCCACATCAGTGGAAAAAAACAGGTTTTTTCCTCTGGTTTTTTTCACAACCTCGTCAAGGCCAGGCTCATATATAGGCAGTTCGTCCGAATTCCAGGCCTTTATCCGTTCTTCGTTTATATCGACAATCAACACTGTATAGTCAGGGCATTTTGCCGCAATCATAGCCATTGTAGGGCCGCCCACATAACCGGCTCCAATGCATAGAATTGTTTTTTCTTCCATAAAAAACCACCTTAAATGAATTCTTGTATAAAAATAATTAAGTTGTTAAAAAAGCTGAATACAGAATATACACCAGCTTAAGCCATTTTAAAAATTTATTTTCACAGGCATCCCATAAAAAATAAAATTATGCCAAATAAATGGAGCCGGACGGAGTCTCCAAAAATCCCGAAAAATGTCGCCTCCCAACAAACTGCAGACTTCCAATTAGCCATTTGAGCAACCGCGCCCACTAAGATGGGTTTAAAAGTGGCTTTGCCGCCACTTTTAGGACTTTGGCCGCTTCCGTCGCGTTGCTCCGGGCTTGCGGAATTTTTTTTCGGGGTTATCTTTTTTGCTTGACAAATCTATAATTTAACGGGACTAAAAAAATATGTATGAGATTGACATAGAGCGGAATTTTTCGGCAGCGCACTCGCTGAAGGGCTATCAGGGCAATTGCTCCTCGCTGCACGGGCACAACTGGAAGGTTCAAGCCGTGGTTAAAGCTGAAAGGCTTGACCAGATAGGCATAGCTGTCGACTTCAGAAAATTAAAGGAGGAGCTGGACGGAATTCTTGAAGAGCTGGACCATTGCAACCTTTCGGATCTGGAATATTTTGTTGATTCCAATCCCACCAGCGAAGTGATTGCGCGATTGATATTCGAAAAGCTTTCCGACAAAATCGACGATGGCAATGTGACAGTAGCCCGCGTTCGTGTTTGTGAATCCCCCGGCTCAGGGGCAACTTACTTCTTAAATAAATGATAGTTTGATTATGCTGCAAGTTACAGAAACATTCCTCAGCATCCAGGGCGAGTCAACTCATGCAGGGCGACTTTGTTTCTTCATTCGCCTTGCCGGATGCAATATGAATTGCAAGTATTGCGACACAAATTATTCACGAGACATTCTCGACGGGCTCTCTGTCAAAATTGAAGACATTGTTGGCTATGCGCGCTCAGCCAACGTGCCGCTTGTTGAAATAACCGGCGGAGAGCCGCTATTGCAGGACGACACCCCGGAGCTTTGCAAAAGACTCCTTGAAGAAGGCTTTGAAGTACTGGTGGAGACGAACGGCTCATTGCCTTTGTCCGAATTGCCTGAAGGCGTCATCCGCATAATGGACTGCAAGACTCCGTCAAGCGGAGAAGCCGACAAAATAGATTTTGACAATTTTGCCTTGCTGAACAGCAACGACGAAGTAAAGTTTGTAATTTCCGACCGCGCCGATTTTAAATATTCATTGAATATTATAGAGAAATACAAGCTTGCTGAATTTACAGACAAGCTCATATTCGGGCCTGCCTGGGGAAAATTGAAACCTGCAAAGCTGGTCAAATGGATGATGCGGGAAAAGCCTCCGGCAAGAATGCAGCTTCAACTGCACAAATATATATGGGATCCCGACGCAAAAGGCGTTTAACTTAAGGACGGAGCGTTGATTATGGACAAAAAAAAAGCTGTGGTTTTGCTGAGCGGCGGGCTTGATTCAGCAACTTGCCTGGCTATAGCCAAAAGCGAAGGCTATGAATGCCACGCGCTCACATTTGACTACGGACAGCGACACGACACCGAACTTGCCTCCGCAAAAGTAATAGCTGAAAAATTTGGGGCTTTCGACAACATTTCAATAAAAATAGATCTGACAAAATGGGGCGGCTCAGCGTTGACTTCCAGCTCCATAGACGTGCCGGACGCGGGCGAAACCAAGGGGATTCCAGTGACCTATGTGCCAGCGCGGAACACAATATTTCTTTCATTTGCCGTGGCCTGGGCGGAAACGCTTGGCGCGCGCGACATATTTATAGGCGTAAATTCAGTAGACTACTCCGGTTATCCCGACTGTCGCCCGCAGTTTATAGAAGCCTTCGAAAAGTGCGCAAATCTGGGGACAAAAGCCACCGATGAAGGCTGGGCGTTCAAAATACACGCTCCGCTCCAAAGCAAAAACAAGGCAGAAATCATAAAAATGGGAACCGGCTTGGGGATAGACTATTCTATAACCCACAGTTGTTACAACCCCGACAACAAAGGCTCAGCCTGCGGCAAATGCGACAGCTGCGAATTGCGCCGCAAGGGCTTTGAGGAGGCAAACATGCCCGACCCCACAAAGTACTCGGCAAAGGCTTGAGCCAACCTTTCTTCAGAAAGGTTGCGCTGTCTTGCTAAATGGCGTCAGGTCAATTCGTGCTCGAAATTGAAGCGTGAAAATCCTCTTTCATTGACGCTTGCGCGGGTCATGTCATAGAATCCGGTTGTTCCTTCCACAGGAGGAATGCTCATTGCTTCTTTGGCGTAAACATGGACAATGCCGGAGCTTGTTTGATGAACTACTGTAAAAGCGCCTCCGCGCGAGTCTTTGATCTCCCCGTTTACGGCAACTGCGGCTCTGGTTGAAAACAAAGACGGCCTTCCGTAACGGTATATTTCAATTGGAAGAGGAGAATCATTCACCAAGTTTTCCATTTCAGCCTTTTCCAGCTCCAGCCATGCCTGAGCTTTGACAAAAGGATACTTTGAGATCTCGCGGACTGCCATTGAATTTGCGACAGGAAACGGATAGGACGCTACCAGTTTTATGTCTTTTAGATCTTTGAGCAAATCTATGCCGTATATGGACGTCACGCGAAACCTGCGTATGCCGTCGCCATGGCATTTTTCAATTTTTTCCTTTAGCTCCGGCAGCAAATTGTCAGGGCAAAACGGCGGCAAAATGATTTCATCAACCTTGCTGGAATATCTGAAAATATCCACTGCCGTATATTCTTTTGGAGAATTTTTCCCGTTTGCGCGGGTGTCTTTCCTGACACTTTCAACTTTGCTTTTTTTAAATGCCAGATCTTTTGAAAACTTCTTAAGAATTCTTTCTTTCTTAAATTCAGGCTTGTTTGCGCTTATATATTTTTCGGCCCATTCCCAGAATTCGCGCCTGACTTCTCTAAGAACGCTTGCCGGAACAAAAAGAGAGCCTTCTATTTTTGAATCTATGGCGCCGCATCTGAAAAAATCAGAGCATGTTATGGCAAATTCATTTTTCAGCTTATCCTCCGAAAGCGGACTCGTTTCGGCTTTGGCAAGTTCTATTTCTTTTTCCCATTTTTCTTCATTGGCCGTGACGGCAAATCCATTTTCTGAAACCTCAACACAAATGTCGAGTCCTTTCTTTAACAATGGAAGGGCCGCTATCCTTGCCGACATGTCGATCTCGCCTTCGCCAATTTTGAAGACTTTCCCCTTGGGCATGTCCTTGTCGCAAAAAATAAAGCAGTCCTGCTTTTTCGACGCTTTCCGGACTATTTCACCATCAACACTCATTTTTGTGACGGTCATTGCCGGGCCTTCGTCTCCGGAATTTGGCTGCACGCGAATTCTGTCGCCCAAATGAAGCCTGCGGATGAGATTGACGGCAAAGCCTCTTTTTTCCACGCTTTTCACAATTCCACATAATAGTCCGGACACTCCCATGTAGTCATGCTGAATAAGACTGGCGCATGATTCGGGAGTCCTGAAGCCATCAGACCACTTGCGTCCCAAAGCTCCGGCAAGAACAGCCCTTGCCAGAGGAATAATTTCTTTTTCCTTGTCAGCCGGCGCGTCCAACATCATTCGATACGCCGAAACCACACTTTTTACATAGTCGGGCTTTCTAAGCCGCCCTTCAATTTTAAAGGAAGATATTCCCATGCGCTTCAATTCGGGAATCATTTCCAGTGAGTAAAGATCCTTGGTTGAAAAGAAAAAGCCATTGCCGTCTTTTCCAAAATATCGTCTGCGGCATGGCTGCTTGCATTTGCCTCTGTTGCCGCTGCAGCCTCCAAGCCATGATGAAAAAAGGCATGCCCCGGAAAGAGAACAGCAGAGCGCGCCATGTATAAAAACTTCCACTTCCAGCTCGGATTTGCGCGTTATCTCGCTCAATTCATCAGTGGTTAGCTGTCGTTCAAGGATAACTCTCTCTACGCCAAGCTCTTTAGCCATTCTCATCCCGGCGCTGTTATGAATGCCCATCTGAGTTGAAGCGTGAATTTTAAGATTCGGGAAATATTCCCTTATTATGCGCAATACTCCAAGATCCTGAACTATTACGGCGTCAGGGGCCAGAGTTGAGACGTCCGCAAGCATTGCGACAAGGTTTGGCAATTCCGACTCTTTCACAAGAGTGTTGAAAGTCAAATATACTTTTTTGTTTATTTTGCGCGCATAAGCGATCAGTTTGGACATTTCTTCTATGGTAAAGTTTTCAGTGCGCTCTCTGGCGTTAAATTTCGAAAGCCCCGCGTATACAGCATCGGCTCCATGGTCAAAAGCGGTCAAAGCCGCGGAAATATCTCCAGCTGGAGCGAGCAATTCGGGCGTTTTGTTTGTGTCGGACTTCATATTTTGCCTGTTTTTATTTAGTAAAGATAAGATATCCGGTTATGGCCATTCATCAAGACGACTCCGCCAAAAGTCCTGAAAAATAAAAAAACCGACGGAGTCGGAATAAAAACCGGATTATGTCCGGACGCCATCCAGCGGCGGAATCGCTGGTCGGCAAAGCCGAAAGCTGTTGGCATATAAGAAATTAGGCGACAGCACGCATGGCGCATTGAAAGTCTGCAGCTTATTGGAATGCGAAGCGACAACAAGCTTTATTTCGTTGCAGCGACAGCTCCCTGGACTTTTG
>CAZYVR010000073.1:0-19638 GCA_964651145.1 uncultured Victivallales bacterium
GGTTATTTCTTGTGTCAGCCTCACTGCGGAACAAAGCGCAGAAGAACCAAAAAAAGAGCTGAAAGATAAAAAAACGTCGATAAACGGAATGTTTATTGATATTAACGCTTTGCTCTCAGAATACTTGAGGCTCATTAGAGAATTGCCCAGGAAAAATAACAATAAAAATCCATCCGACAAATAGCATTGCAGCCAAAGGCTAAAGCTGTTGGCATATAAAACATTGCGCGACAGCGCTCGCTGCTTTTGGCGGTTCACCCTTAGCAAATAGCATCCTGCTTCTGTCAATTTTAGCTTTTATAACGTTGAACATTATGTATATTATCTGAAATATGAAATATTGATAGAAACAGGATTCTCATGAACGATAACGATAACAATAAAAATACAGACTCTCGAAAACTCAAACATGTCCACCTTATGGTAAAGGAGTTGCGAAAGCCTGCCAAGTCCAAACGCGCGTCCCAAAGAAGCATTGCGCTTTTAACTGTTTGCATAGGCATTATTATTATTGTTGCTGTGCTTGGCTTGTTGATTTTTATGTAGATTTAATTAATCTTGGAGAAATATTATGTCATTTGAACGCGGCTCTTTTGCTGTTTCCATATTCGCCTTGCCGGAAGCCTTGCCGGAAAACTATCTTGAACTCTTTAACAATTTTAGAGCAGGAAGTCTTGACGCTGTCAAGGATGAGCCTCAAATCGGCTGGGTCAGCGGCCGGGATATTCTGGAAACAGAAATCAATGAAGGCACGGCTGTTTGCGGAGGAATGGTATATTTGAATCTGCGCAAAGCCGAGCGCAAAGTTCCATCCGCGTTCCTGAACGCCATCTGCAAGCATGAGGAAATAGCCTATCAGCGCGCAAATCAAACGGCGTCGGTCTCGTCCCGCGTAAAAAAGGAAATAAAGGAAAAAGCCATTGAGGAACACCTGGAAAAGGCGACTCCAAGCCTCACGTCCATTCCGATGGTCATTGATCAAAAAGCCAAGCTTCTTTATCTTGGAGCGAGCTCGCCTGCGCAGGTTGACCTTTTTATTGAGCTTTTTCATGAAACTCTGAAAATTGAGCCGCAGCAGATTACGCCTGACTGGCATCTGCTGAAAGAATTTCAGGTGATGGCAGAAGATCTGCCCAACGTCATGTTTTCAGAACGCAGCGATGGCGAGGTGACCACCGGGCGCGATTTCCTCACCTGGCTCTGGTTCTTCAGCGAACAGGAAAACGGAGGAATATTGGAGCTTGAGCAATACGGAAAATTCGCGTTTTATATTCAAGGCCCGCTGACCTTTGCCGTCGCAGCTGAAGCCAGCGGAGCGGCCGAAAACACGCTCAAGAACGGCGACAGCCCATTGAGGGCGGCGGAAGCAAAAGCCGCGCTTACAGTTGGCAAAAAGCTGCGCAAAGCCAAAATCATGCTGGAGCGCGGCGAGGACATATGGAGCGGGACTTTTGACGCCGATCGTTTTTCATTCAGCGGTCTCGCGTTGCCGGACGGCGAGGAACTGGAACAGGAAAGCTGCTTCGCAGAGCGGATGAACAATCTTTTTATTTTCCATACAGCATTGACCGCTTATTTCAGGATATTTGTCAAGATGCTAATGAGCGACAAATGGGGAGAGGAAGAATGCAAAATTCGCCAGTGGGTAGACAGCCGCGAATCAATGTGACGATAACAAAGCATATGCCTGATAACTCTTTCATCAATAATTCTTTCCTTGTAAAATGCCTAACGCTACAAATAACCGGCACAAAAGGAGAGTCAGCGAGTTTTGCATGCGAGTAGATTTATCTTGTGTTATACATTTCTTTAAAAGCTACCGCAACTTAAGGGTGGCAAGGCCGATGAGGGCGAAAATTCCTGACAAAATCCAAAACCTGACAACTATCTGGGTTTCCGTCCAGCCCTTTTGTTCAAAATGATGGTGTATCGGAGTGCAGAGAAAAACGCGCTTCTTGAAAAGCTTGAAGCTTGTGACTTGAATTATAACCGAGACTGCTTCCAGCACAAATACGCCGCCAACCACAACAAGAATCAACTCCTGCTTTACCAGCACCGCAATCAAGCCAATCGAGCCTCCGAGCGGCAGGCTTCCGGTGTCGCCCATAAACATTGAGGCCGGATAGCAATTGTGCCACAGGAACCCAATGCAGGCGCCCGCAATGGCGGCGGCAAAAACCACAACTTCGCTGGCGCCAGGAATAAAAGGAATGCTCAGGTACCCGGCAAAAAGACGATGTCCGCAAAGGTATGAAAAAGCGGCGTATGTGAGAGCGCAAAAAATGGCGCACCCCACAGCCAGGCCGTCCTTGCCATCTGTCAGATTCACGGCATTTGACGAGCCCACCACCACCAAAGAAGCAAAGGCGTATGACCACAATGCTGCCATTCCGCCAATCAAAGGAGCCTTGTAAAAAGGAACCATCAGCTGCCGCAACAGGCCGCGCGATTCCGGCAGGGAATCCAGAACATATATTGCCGTCAACGCGATAAGAAATTGACAAAGCAGCTTCATTCTGCCGGAGACCCCGCCCTTGCGGGCTATTTTTGAATAATCATCAATAAACCCCAAAGCGCAAAGCGCAAGCAGGGTGCAAAGAAAAACAATAACCAGAGGATTTGACAAGGCGCCCCAAAGGATTGTCGCCACTGTGATGCTCGCAACGATGAGCAAGCCGCCCATGCTTGGGGTTTTGTCCTTATCGCGGTCAATAAATTTTTCATCAACGAGCCCCTCAAGCCTTGCGGGAGCCGCGGTCCTGAAACGCTTTAGAAGCCTGACGGTCAAGGGGCCGAAAATAAAAGTCAACAGCATGGCGGTGAATGCAGCGCCAGCCGCGCGAAAGGTCACATATTCAAAAAGACGCAGGGGGCCAAAAAGCTCCTGCAACTGTGCTAACATATACAACATAAACTTGCTTCTCTTTCAATAAAAAATTAACTGACTGAATCTCTTATTCTACTCGAAGACTAAAGATTTTAAACATTCTTTCCGCAAAAAAAGCAATTTTTCCTTCCAGCTCCCACGAAGTGGCTTCGCCACCGGCTTTTTATTCCGACTCCGTCGGCTTCTTATATGGAAAGATTCATAAGGCTAATTTTTTCCATATATCCAGCCATATGCTAGGCTTATAAACTATAAAACAAAACGGTGGCAAACAAAGGCTTCGGCTGCTTCCACTGATATTTCGTGCCCGCGAGTTCGCGCAAGATATTCCAGGTTTTCAATGCTGCAGTGATGCGGGGAATGACGCAATTGTGATTCATGGCATCTTAAAGCTTTCATCTTCACGTCGAGAAAGTCGCTTATGTCAACGTACATGTTGGGGTGAAATTTGTCGTAGTCCACATTCCAGAAAAGAGTCTGATTGTCATAGCTGACCACTATTTTTGGAAAAGATTTAACCACTGGATCATGAGGCCTGCACGCCGTGAACCCGGCCTTGAAAGTGGCCACGTGGTCCTGATTGTAGGAAATGGCTGGCAAGGCAACCATCGTGGGCTTGATTCTGTCAAGGGCAACTTTGCTTTCCTTTTCTATGACTGAAATGAGATTCCGCAAAGGCATTGCGTCAAGCCTTAAATGTGATTCAGCGTCCGTGAAGAAAATGTCATAATCGTCAATTTGCAAATATTCGGCAAGCTTTGCAAATTCCTGGCTTCTAGTCTCGCCGGAAACCTGCCCATGTGTGCTGCTGTAATGCGTCAAGTCGCCCACGCTCATGACAAGGACAAAGACTTCGCCGCCCAGCTTTTTTATTTTCGCCATAGTTCCGGCGCAGCCGAAGGATTCATCATCGGCGTGGGGCGAGATCACCAGCAGGCGCTGGTTTGCCAAAAACTCGTCAGACACAGAAGAATACATAATCAGCCCTCTTTAAATTATTAATGTTTTTTGTCCTTGTCGCTCAATGAAATAAAGATCGGATTGGCAAGCAGCCATCCTGCGTCTCTGCTATGTATATAAAACCTTAT
The DNA here is from genome assembly GCA_964651145.1 of uncultured Victivallales bacterium. Taxonomy (GTDB): domain Bacteria; phylum Verrucomicrobiota; class Lentisphaeria; order Victivallales; family GWF2-45-14; genus CAZYVR01. The sequence continues at coordinate 3,976 of CAZYVR010000073.1, forward strand.
GTATTGCTTTTTCAAGTTATTTCCCTTTAAATTAATTTTTTCAGAAACAAAAAAACTGGCCAGGTCAATATTTTTCTCCATAATTTTTTTTCCGTTAGAAACGACAATCAACTTGCCTGACAAAGGAATTGCCTTGTCATGCCCGCTGATATGGCCGGAGATATTCAATCGGATTACGTCGTTTTTTCTGGCTAATAAAGTGTCGCCCAGACCGGCGCTCTGCGCGCCAAGGCTTAAATAAGCCTTATCCAGGCAGACGCCTTTTCCTTTTTTTTCGACGATTGCGTAAGAGCGGCCACTCGTTAGGGCCTTTACTATTTCTTTTCTGTCTTTGTTTTTCGCTCTGACGATGGTTTGCATCAATCTTATTGGCTTTCTGCCATGATAATCCGACTCTCCGACAATAGTTGGAGGCTTTTTTCGTTTGCCGGAAGAATATTCAATCAGAAGTTTGTCCCATGTTCTGCCGGGCTCATGCGCGGTTGAGGCATCTCCGTAAATTCCGGCAAATCCATCATATCCTGAAGTCTTTTCAATATCCTCAAGATACGGCGCGGTGTATAGACGCACGCCTGAAATTTGGTCTTTCATTTCAGCCTCTGGAGCCGACCATATGATGCCCGACTGTGGGGATGAGCTTTTTATGTAATCAATAGCTTTCTGGAAAGGCGCATAGCCGGCATTTTTGTACAGGCTGTACCCCAAGTCTTTCCGGAAAGGGGAATTGTCAACAAGCCATACGGCTCCCAACGCCGTCACAAAAAAAGCGAAGAGCAGGCGGAGGCGCTTGCCGGGGCGTTTATACTCGTGTCCCTGGCAATCTGAATAATAATTTTTTTTCCCGGCGATATATGCTAGAACTCCCAGCAAGACCAGGAGAGTTGGAAGCAAGTCAATAATAGTTTCAGGAAAGAAGACCCCCCATTCCCTGTTCAACGAAACAGGCATTTTTTTGTAAAACAGAGGATTGTCGTCGCCAAAGACAGTTAATTGCTCGCTCCATTGATTTGTGGTCAAATCGCCTTTTCGCAAACTTCCAGTCCAATAGTAATGCGGAGCAATGTCAACTCCAGGGATCAGGGTTATTCCCGGATGTTTAGCTTGCGTTTTTGCAATTTCGTCAAGGTACTTCTCTATTCCATAGCTGACAACGCTCGGGCGTTCCCGCGTCATTTTGAAGACGTTTCTAAAAGGCGGCAAGCCATATTCGGCAATCACCAGAAATTGATCGCTGAAAACAACAAAATCAAGCTTGGCTTTTTGCGCTTTATCAGCCACTGTGCCAATGCTTTCATCTCCGGCGCTGACATTAGTGTTGACTCTGAATATTCCGCGGAGCCATTGATGCTGATCGGCGAAAACGTTCAAAGCAATAAAAACGCAAAAAATGACGGCAAATAATCTCATTCCGTTTTCTTTTTCAGCTCCTTGTAAGCGCGAAGGACATCTTCGACGCTGATTTTTTTTAAGCCTCTGGGATCCTCGCATCTCGGCGATGGACCGTGCGCGCGCCCTTCTTCAAGGACAATGCCTGCAAAGGGGACGCAATCGGGATAAGTCCCGTATGAATTATAGTCCGCGTTTCCGAAAATTCCAACAGTGGGCGTATTCATTGCGACAGCAAGGTGCATAGGCCCGGTGTCGTTTGAAATATAATAGTCCAATTTTTGGAGGCAGGCGCAAAAGTCAACAATCCCTTCTGGCTGCGGAACTTTGACAATTTTAACATCAGCCTCATTTATCAAGCGATTCATCAATTCATTCTCTGATTTGGCGCCCGTGACAAAAATGGCGCAATCCGGCTCATTTTTCTTTAAGGCTTCGGCCAGGCCAGCGAAGCGTTCCACTGGCCAGGCTCGGTGTTCAAAGTACTTTTGATTGGCTCCGGGATGCAAGGCTATTTTAAGTTTTCCGGCATAATCTGCAAAAAAGTCAGTTGCGGCGCGTTCCGCTTGCGCGGACGGAATAATTTTCGGCAGATGAAACTCGGGCTTCCATCCCAGCTCTCGAAGTATGTCCGCGTATCGCTCTATATTATGACGCGGCTCGGCTCTGTCTTCCTTTACGCATGCATCAAGAAAAAATTCGCCTCTTCGATTATAGCTCAGTCCAATTGCAAAATGAGCTTTGGATAGAAATTTGAAGAGCCAGGGCTTAAAAGTCCCCGGGAGAGAATATTTGCTGACCAAGTCAATATACATATCATAAGGCGGCTCAAGTTCCCGCTTGATCTTGAAAAAATCTTTTATTGCGGCGATGGAAAAAATGCTTTCCCCGCCCTGAAGCCAGAGCGTGTTGGAAACGACGAATTTATCGACGTGCCCGGCATTTTCAAGCAGGTCTTTTCCGGCGGGGGAAGTCACTGCGCTTATTTCCGAATTTGGATAATATGAACGCAAATCCTCAAGAAAAGGCAGGATATTGACATAGTCTCCGATTCCGCCAAACTTAAAGACCAGGATTTTCTTTACAGATTTTGCATCCGGCGCATTTGTCACTGGTTCACCTTTTTAGCTTTAAGAGGATTTTCAGTATGGCAATCAAAAAAGACGCGACAAACGTGACCGTCGGCCCATAATATTTTCTGGAATACCGCAAATTGCTGTTGGCTATCCAATTCCATGTGCGCTTGCTGAAAGAGCCGCCTTCAAGGTGCATAACTTTGGCGGAGCCGCATTGCCAGCATTCATAACCGTTGAGACGCGCTCTTCTGCCGAGGTCGATGTCATCGAAATACATATAATATTCTGGATCGTAAAGTCCGAGTTTTTGAATGTGCTCGCGCCGCGCAAGGCAACAGGCTCCGCTGATATACGATTTTTCTTCGTTCTCAGGCTCAATGCCCTTGTTTCTGCCGCCAAGAAATTTTCTGATCATCTCATCGCCAAAAGTGAAGCGAATCAAAAGCGAAACGCCATTTAAAATAGGCTTTGGAACTCTTTCTCCAATTCTGCCGCCCGCCGCGATATAATCGGCGTCCCAGCTTCGAGGGAAAAGGATAGGGCCGAAAAGGGCTCCGTTCTTTTTTTCTTCAGCAAGCTTAAGCAGATTCTCAATTGCGTCCGGAGCTATTTCTATGTCGTCATTTATAATAAGCGCGTAATCGTCTTTTCTGTCGAGCAAAGCTTGATTGTGGTTTGCTCCGAATCCTTTTGGTGATTTGTTCTGAATGACTTCGGCATCGGGAAAGAATGACTTGGCAAGTCCGGCCACATTCCAATCTGAACAGTTGTTTGTGGCCACAAGTTTGAACTCAATGCCGACCGGAATCGCTTTTTTTAGGGTTTCCAGGCATTTTTTCATGTTTTCTTCAGAACGCCCCGAAACAACTGACACGCTTAGCTTAATCATCTTTTATCCTATGCGTTTCCCTTGGTTTGTCGTCGCCACTCATTATAACGGGTCGTTTATCTCAATGCCAGCGGAAACTTTAATATTTGTCTTTAAAATCGTAATGTGATAGCTCCGCCAAAAGTCTTAAAAATTAAAAAAAACGGCGCAGCCGGAGCAGGAACCGGACTTTGTCCGGACGCCATCCAGGGGCGGAATCGCTGGTCGCCAAAGCCGAAAGCATTAGGCGCATAAAACATTGCGCGACAGCGCGCATGGCGCGTTGAAAGTCTGCCGCTTGTTGGGTAGCAAAGTGAAAACAAGCTTTATTTCGTTTTCGCGACAGCGCGCGGGACTTTTGGCGGCTCCGTTGGGTTGCTAAAATCGGCAGTTTGATTAAAATATTTGCGAGCAAAGGATTGACTTTTTTAAAGATTGGCGTTATAGTGTAGTATAACACTGAAACAAAGGCGGGTTCTCACATGGACAAAAGCGTGCTAAATCATCTTCCCAAGGCGGTAAGGATTAAAGAAGACATAAAAGGGAAGGTCTATGCGGGGCAATTTGGTGGAACAGGCGATGATTTTCTTTCAGTTCGCGGGCTTGCGGAATTTTCTTCAGTTTCTATTGTGACAGCCCAGCGCATAATGAAGATGCTTAAAGAAGACGGGGTTGTGTCGCTTGAAGGCGGCCGGCATGTGCTGAAAGTCGGGAAGAGGGAAAAGAAGGAAGGTTTGTCCAAATTTGTAAACGATAAGCTTATAGGCATGGTTGTTACCAACATAGAGAATCCGTTTTTTGCGGCTTTGGCCAGAGAAATGGAGGAAGCGGCAAGGCGGGAATCGCTGCAGTTGATGATTGCCAGCACTAACTATGATGTGAGCAGGGAAAAGAACGCCCTTGAAATGTTTGCAGCATCGGGTGTTCGCGGAATTATCTCTTGTCCTGGTGTGGGTAAAGATGTGAGCGGCCTCTATTCCGGCTTGGATACTCCTTTTGTTTTTGTTGGACGCAAGCTGAAAGGCGTGGACGCGGACTCAGTGCTTGTTGAGAATTTCAACGCCGCAAAGCTGATATCGGAGCATTTTATTTCAAATGCTTGTGAAAATTTTGCCTATTTAGGGATTGAAGGCATGAAACCTGATCGCAGATTTGAAGGCTTTAGATATGGATTGCATGAGGCGGGTCGCGAACTGCCGGACAGGCACATTTTTAGAACCGGCGATTTGGATTATGCCAAGGTTACGCCTGAAGTCGTTCGCTTTCTGGATGGACTTCCCAAGCCGATTGCCATTTTTTGTTTTCATGATCTTTTGGCTTTGCTATTGATCAAAGCCAGCTCTGCTTTGGGGCTTTCCATTCCTGGCGACGTGGCTATTGGGGGATTTGACAATCTGCCTTTCGCGTCCAAGGTGACTCCTTCACTGACAACGGTTGGCTATCCATTGCGCTCGATGGCAGTGCTGGCCTTGAATAGATTGCTTGAAAAAACAGCTCCAGAATATCGCGCGTCCAAAGATCTGGTCAACCTTTTTGTGGAGCCAAAGTTGATTGTAAGAGAAACAACCTCAGGTGTCCCCTGGGAGCAGAAACAAAATATTATTTCAAACGATTTGATGTATCAAGCTTCATAAAAAAATTAAGGAGAAAAATAGATGGCTATAACTCAAACGGCAATCAGCTACTACGGCATTAGTTATGTCGAGCATGCTGAAAAAGATTTTGCGGAAATGCTGGAGCATGGATGCACAACTGTGATCCTGGCTATAACCGAGTTCGATATGGACTTTTGGTTCCCCAGCATAAACCCTATAGTTCAGAAGGCACATGAATTGGGCTTAAGGGTGTTGTTGGATCCGTGGGGCATTGGGAAATATTTTGGAGGAGAACAGGTCAGCCTTTTCCTGCAGAATAATATTCATCATCGCCAGGTGTCGGCGATGACTGGCGAGGCGCTCCCTTACGCATGTTTCAATACTAACGCTTTCCGCGACTATTTTCAGCGCATTTGCCTGAAGCTGGCCAAAGAGACCGAAGCGGACGGCTTTTTCTGGGATGAGCCGCATTACGCGTTTCCTAAATCCTACGCTTCAATAACAGGCGGCGCGGGCGATGACTGGACATGCCGCTGTTCTGAGTGCATGAGAAAGTTTGAGGCTTACTATGGCTACGAAATGCCGAGAGTCATGAATGACGACGTCAAGCAGTTCCGCTGGCGCGAGGCTCTTTTCATACTTGAGGACACTTCCAGAAAGATAAAGGAAATCAATCCTGAATCAGAAATAACATGCTGTGTCCACGCTACAATGAACACCTATTATGTCACGGAATTGCGTGGATATGACAATTGGGACATGGTTGCCTCCTCTCCGTATTTTGACGTGTTTTCAACTACTATCATAAGCTGGCAGTTGCCCAATCATTTCTTCCGCGAAATAACAGAGCGCACGGTGGCAATTGCGAAAAAATACGGCAAGCAGTCCGAACGCTGGATAATGAACTACTATAAGCAGCCCGAAAATTTTGACCAGATGGACGAAGTTGTTGACCTTTATGACAGCCTTGGCGTGGATCGCCTGGCGGCGTGGACCTACAGGGGCGGATACGGCACGGTTCTTGCCGCTCCAGACGCCCTCAAGCTTTGGGGCAGGCTCGGGGAAAACTATAAACGCGTATTAAGCAAATAAGGAGAGACTAAAATGAGCACAACTATAAATGATTTCGGGTACTTTGAAAAAGTGATTGCAAACATGAAAGAGGTAAACGAGAAGCAGGGCGAAAACATAGCGGCGGCGGCAAAGCTGATGACCGACGCAATAGAGCAGGATCGCCTTATCAATGTTTACGGCGGCGGCGGACACACCACGCTTGTTATGGGCGAAATGTTTTTCAGGGCAGGGGGATTGAGCAATATAAATCCGATTATGGAAACAGGCTTGTCGGTCTTCAATCAGGCCCGTAAATACCTTGAGCTTGAGCGTTGCGTCAATTACGGGCGTTCGATAATGAAATACTACGACCTGCAAAAAGACGATGTGCTTATTATTTTCCATAACATCGGAATCAACGCGGCAACAATTGACGCGGCTCTTGAGGCAAAGGAAAAGGGCGTGAAGATCATAGCTGTTTCAAGCTCATATTGGCAGGACGAGATGCCGGAAGATCATTTTATCCGCCATCCTTCCAAAAAGAACCTTTTTGAACTGGCTGATGTGTGCATAGACGATTATAACCCGGTCGGCGACGCTGTTGTGAACGTGCCTGGTCTGGACGCGCCGATAGCTCCAATTTCTAACATGGTTGATTTTTATATAGCGCACCTTTTGGAAATTGAAACGGTAAAACAGTGCGTTGACCGCGGCATTGATCCGCCAGTCTGGCGCAGCGCAAACGCGCCCGGCGGAGATGAGGCCAACGCGGCGTATTTGAAGAAATATAGCCCTAGAGTTAAAAGTCTGTAATAACAAAGGAAATCTGAAGATGATAAGAATGTATCGCATGGCTCTGGCTTTTTTTGTGGCAGCAATGATTTGCAGTTGCGTAAACACAAAAAATAATAAGGCATCGCATTTTCACTTGAATCTTAAAAATGCTGCCAGTCAGCTCTCAGTTCCGGAGCATATTCTTTCGGAAAGCGGAGCCTTGCGACATCACGTATCTTCAGATTATTCCGTAAGCTTGGACAAGCTGCCGGAAATCACAAAAGAATTGACGCTGACTGCATGGGTTGCTCAGCGAGATTTGGCGGGTTATCAAACTATTATTTTTAAAGGAAGCCGCAAGGATGATCCTGAAAAGATACAGTTTTGCCTTGACCTTTGGAATGGGCATCCTGAATTTAAATATAAGGATAAGGATGACAAATGGCGAGGCATTTTAATTAATAACAGAAAATATAGGGGCGGGATAAAAATCGCTCCAATTCCTGTGAAAGAATGGACACATTTGGCGGCAACATTCAATCATGGGGAAATTATATTATATATAAATGGGAAAGTTGCTGCAAAATCAGAATCTGCCGCGCAAGCTCCAGAATTGGTGTCCAACAAGTTTTCAGCTTTGATCGGCGCCGCAAATTCAGCTGGCTCCGACAAGAGAACGTATAGCTTGGATGGTCTTATAAATGATATGCGCGTTTATGGGGAAAGCTTGCCGGGGGCAAAGATAAAAGAAATTTATGAAACGGAAAAGCCTGATTATCCTTTGGGCAAAATAAAGCTGAAGGAAGTCGCAGATCCGGCAATGGCTGGATATGATCCTCAATTTAAAAACAAACTGAAATTGACCTTAGAATACGAGAAGAAAATACCTGTAGATCTCATAAAAGGCAAAAAAACCACTGCAAAAGCCGCCGCCTATAAAGGTGTTCCAGCATTGTTTATAGATGACAAACCCGTTTTTCCTATGCAGATGATGCCCAGTCCGTGGAGTTCAAGCAAGGACACTTTTTATCCGTGCCGCGATTTTGCGGCCGCTGGAGTCGACTTATATAGCGATATCATCTATTCGGCATTTGGCTCTGGCAAGGACGACTGCAGAACTTGGTGGCTTGGCGAAGGGAAATATGATTTTAAGCAAGTTGACAAAAGCATAAGAGAGCTTGTTAAGGCAAATCCGAAGTCCCTTATACTTATGCGCATCAAGCTTAACACTCCCAAGTGGTGGCAGGATAAATATCCCGATGAAATCACTGCATATTACAAGGATGGAAAATATGTTTCCACCAAGTTATTTGCCTCGCTTTCTTCGGAAGTGTGGGAAAAATCCTATGAAAGAATGCTGCGCGACATTATACGTCATATGGAGTCTAGCGACTACGCGGGGCACATATATGGTTACAGTCCGGCAGGCGGACTGGCAAGCGAGTGGTATTGGTATGGGCATGACAAGGGACTGGTCGACTATAGTCCGGCAACAAGAAATCGCTTTAGAAAATGGGTGAAAGGCAAATATAAAAATGACATTGCGGCTCTTCGCAAATCATGGAAAGACAATGACGTCACTTTTGAAAATGTCGAAATTCCCACGCCCCAAGAGCGGAGAAAAGCTGGAGACAGCGTCTTTATAGATATTGAAACATCATCCAAGATTATAGACTATCGCAACTTTCAAACATATATTGTCTCAGGCAATATTATTAGAAGCAGCAGAATCTGCAAAGAGGAAACTGATTACAAAAAAGCCACTTGCGTTTTTTATGGATATTCCATGCTTTTCGAGGGAAATACAGCCGGAACAAGATTGGGGAACAATGGTTTTCAGGGCGTGGCAAGAGTTTTAGCTTCCCCATATGTTGATTTTATCTGTTCGCCCACTGATTACCGCAAACGCGGCGGCGGCGAGCCGGGAGTGTTTATTTCGGCATACAACGGAAGCTATAGGCTTCACAATAAACTTTATTGGGATGAGGCGGACATTCGCACTCATTTTTACAATCGCCAAATCCATGGACGCACCAGCAATATGAAAGAAACCATCAGTGTGTTGCAGCGCGCTTTTGGATATTCTCTCACCAAGGGAACCGCTATGTGGTGGTTTTTGATTGTCGGGAACGCTGTTTTTCATCACGACGACATAATGGGATCGATTGCCGAGATGCAAAAACTTGGCAACATTAGCATGAAAGACGACAAGACTCCGGTCGCAAAAGCTGCTTTGATAGTCGATGAAAAAAGCATGGATTACACGCGCTACAACGGGCACAAGATGCTCAGGGGCTTCATCTGGGATGCTTATTTAAACACCGCTGTATGCGGCGCGCCCTTTGATGTTTACTTGCAGAGCGATATTATGAACAAAGACATGCCGGATTATAAACTTTATATTTTTGCAAATAGTTTTCTTTATGATGAAAAGTTCAGCAAGGCTGTGAAAGAAAAACTTTCTAAAAACAATGCCGTGGCTGTCTGGTGTTATGCGCCTGGCTACATTACCTCTGAAGGCTTTAGGGAAAATACAATGGAAAAGCTTACTGGCATAAAAATCAAAGCGGATAAAGCAAAACGCAAGATAAGCCTTAAGCTTGATGCAGAAAAAAACAAGATAACCGCTCAATGCGCAAAAAATGAATTTGCCACATATTCAATTGCCCCTGTATTTCATGTTGAAGATTCAAAAGCGGAAATACTTGGGAATGCCAACGGCAAAGCTGCGCTCGCAGTCAAAAACATGGGCAAGTGGAGGTCGGTTTATTGCCTGACTCCTTTGACTAAAGAGCTTATTCAAGGACTTGTTGACTATGCAGGAATACATGTATATTCCAGAGGGTATGACGTGATTTACGCCAACTCTAGTTATATAATGCTCCATTCGGGAGTTTCAGGAAAGAAGACAATATCGTTGCCGGGGAAATATAACGTCACAGAAATTTTTTCCGGCAAAATTATGGGCAAAGATATTTCAAGTTTTGCAGATGAAATAAAAGCTCCGCAAACGAGGGTATATAGGCTGTCGAAAGGAGAATAAATTATGAGGATACAATGGCAACACAGAAAGCTTATGCTTTTTACACTCATTGAATTGCTCGTTGTAATTGCCATCATCGCAATTCTGGCAAGCATGCTGCTGCCAGCGCTGAAAAGAGCCAGAGAGAGCGCTAAGCAGGTTCAGTGCTTGAATCAAATCAAGCAATGTGCCTTGGGGTCTATTTCGTATTCAGGGGATTATAACGGTTATGCGCCATCTTATTACCAGTTTCCCTATACCCTTGAAGGAGAAACTAATGATGAAGCGCGGTGGGCAACCTTCCTGCTTTATCTAGGCTATCTTAATCAGATCCAATCAGTCCATTGTCCCAGCGATTTTGAGAATTCGCGCGCCTATGCCCCCGTTAAGGTAGACACCAACCCGGCGCAAATGGCTGTATTCTCCTATGGCATGCCCACCGCTTTGGGCAATTGGTATAGGATGAGCTCGGAAAACAATCCGTCAGGGCAGCTGCTTTATGCCGACAGCATTTACTATTTTACTTGGGGAGGTTATAATAAATGGACTCATACAGGCTATATAAGCCAGAAGGCTCCACCGTCTTCAGATTCTGATAGAACTGTTCATTTGAGGCATAATAATTTGGGCAATGCCGTGTTTGTGGATGGACACGCCAAAAGTCTTACAGGCTCCGGTTTTAAAGAGGCCGGATTTACTGGCGGACGGAATATTAATTACAGTCCTATGAGCTTTTGACTAATAGTTATATAAGAAAGAAAGGGGTATCATGAGAAGTCAAATAAAATTAAGCAAAAAGTTCTCGCATCGGGAGCGTTTTACACTCATTGAACTTCTTGTTGTAATTGCTATAATAGCAATTTTGGCGTCAATGCTCCTTCCTGCATTGAAAAATGCCAGAGATCGCGCCAAGCAGATTCAGTGCCTCAGCAATCTCAAACAATGCGGATATGCCTCAGGGGCATATATTGGCGATAATAATGGTTTGCTTGTGAATTATTTTTACAATGGGAGCACTGAAAGAGCATGGAGTGATTTTCTTAAGGAAGATAATTATATTCAGAATAATATAAGCCTTTGCCCGGCATGGGCTCCTGATTCTTACGAAAGCAAGTATCTGACCTATGGAGCCAGAATGGCCAATATGCCAAGTTATATAAAAGCAAACATCACGAACTATAACATGATTTTAGCAGACAAAGTTAAATCTCCATCCAATTGGGTGCAATATTCTGATTCAGTGTTTTGTGACACAAGCAGCAGCTTATATAAGAAACAAAGCTATTCCCTTTATTTCCATAGCGTGACTCAGGCAAAGCCTCATTTCCGCCACCAGTCATCAATGAACACCTGTTTTCTGGATGGACATGCAAGTTCTCTCAAAGAGAGCTCTTTGATTGACTCGCTTCATGTTGAGCAGCCGGGAATTGCGGTTTATGTGACAACACGGGATATGTTGGTAAAAAAGATATACTAAATCAAAGAAGGAAAATTTTTTATGCTGAATTTTATTTGTAAAAAAACCTCCCAAACAATAGCAATGGCTGCCGTGGCAATGAGCGCATTGACGCTTGAAGCTGAAGATGTTTATAAAGAGGATTTTAGCAATTTTAAGACTAAAACGAAACTGATGAGCATTGTAAAAGTAAATGGCGAGCCGGAAATAAAACAGGCGTTGCGGCTTGAAACTATGCTTAATAAAAGTGGAAAGCCTGTTTTTGGCTCATGGAGAAGCCCTAATTTTGATGTTGGCGACGCGGCGATTGTCACAGTGGATTACTATATCAAGCCAGAAACAGAATCATGCCGTTATGCTTTGTTTGTGCATGAAAAGGGAGGCAAGCAGCTTGTTGCTACTATCATTGACCAGGGATATTTCAAGTGCAATTCTCTTGGGGCATGGAACAAAGTTGCGGAAGTGAAATATGGGGCCTGGCAGCATGTTCGTTATTCAATAAATCTACTTTCCAGTTCCTATGATTTTTATGTTGATGATATGACCAAGCCAAAGACGAGCGGCATTAAATATCGTTGCAAGAATGGCGGGATTCCTTCCCGCTTATGGACTGAAAGCAGCGAAAATCAACCAGCGGTGTCATATTTTGCAAATGTATCTGTGGAGGCCAAACGCAGCGCAACATTTCCTCCGCTGGGTTTGTCGCGCGCTCCTTTTTATGTTGCTGGCGCAAATAAAACAGCAATAGCGCCCGCGCTTGATGGAAAGGGCGATTCTGCCCCATGGAAAAATGTTCCAGCACTGAGCTTTGACAAAGAGAGCGGAAATATAAAAGAAGGCAGCTTTGTAAAACTTCTTTGGGACGATAAAAATCTTTATGTCTTTTTTTCAGCGCAAGCAAAGGATATGGCAAAACGCAAAAATGGACAAACCATGCATGATGCAAAGGTATGGATGGATGACTGTTTTGAAATATTTTTGGATCCGGGCTTTTCCGGCAAAAACTACTATCATGTGGTTGGCAACGGCGTTGGAGGTCTGTACGACGCTTCGCGAAAAGAGGACTCTGGCTGCAATGCCTCATGGACCAGCAGTTTGAAAATGGCTTTTCTGCAGAACAAAGAAAATTGGACAATCGAAATGGCGATTCCATTTGCTTCTCTTGGCAAAGAGCCTGAATCTGGAGACATATGGGGGTTCAACGCGGGACGCGAAAATCCTGTGACAGGCGAAGTCAGCGCATGGCGCCCGCTTAAGTCGTTTCATACTCCCAAAATGTTCGGCAAAATTTTATTCATTGATCCTGAATATGAGAAAATTCCCCGCGCGGAACAAATAAAAAATTTAGGAGAGCGTCTTTATGAAAGTGAAAATCTTCTGAAAGCGGCGGCGGAAAATGTAAAAACAATACAGTCAAACAAACTAAGCAAAGAATATTTCAAAGAGCGCGGCTATAAACTAAACAAAAAAATCGCTGAATGCAAAAAAAGTTTAAACACAATACAAAATTTTATTGAGTTTTACAAAAGTTCAATGGAAGCAAAAAAGTTGCTGGAAGATTCACAAACGTTAAGCTCTGACGCTAACCGCCTCGTACGCTTTTTTGGGCCTGGAAGCGAAGGCGCAGAGCGCAAGTATGTAATTTGTGTCGAAAGCTCAATGGAAAAAGTTCCCTTTGAAAATTATGCAGGCTCGTCAGAAACAAAGGCTGATTTGCAGTTGGCTGGGCGTGAGTATGGAAGCTTTCAGTCAGTGGTATTAACTGAGCCTGGAATGCCGTTAAAAGGGGTTTCAATTAAAATCTCAGAGCTTAAGGATAAAAACGGCAAAGCTTTGTCTGATGGAAAAATCAAATCTTTTCTGGTTGATTATATCAGTTCCGCCAAGCCTTCTTCCAGGCAGGAAAAGATTGCGGATGCTTTATTGCCAGGAAAAGAATTCAAATTCAAGCAAGCTCTTGAAATCGTCCCCATATGGTTTGACGTGTATCTTCCCCCAAAGGTTCCGGCAGGCGAATATAGCGCAACAATATTAATAACGCCAGATGGCTGTGAAACGACGAAGATTCCTGTCAATGTAAAAGCTCTTCCATTTACCCTCCCACTTAAAGCCAGCTTGCCTAACGCGTTTTGTTTTGTCGATAGCTGGGTCGAAGGTTATTACAAGAAGAAGATCCCTCAGGAAAAGCGCTATGAATACATGCAGTTTATTTTGGATCACCGCCTGGAGCCGATGAATCTTTGGATGGGAAGAAATAATAAGTTATGCATGAGCGAAGAAGAGCTTGCATGGGCAGAAGAACGCGGGAAGGCTATGCTTTTCCTTTCTATTTCAAAAAGTAAAAAGTCAGAGCAATATTACCACGATATAATTAAAAAGTTTGATGGCAGACTCAAGCCTGTTTTTTTCGGATACGACGAAGTTTTGATGGTGTCAAAAAAACGCCATGGTTATTTGGAGGAAATGCAGTCAGCCTTCAAAAAAGTTAAAGAAAAATTTCCAAATATTCCAAGATTGAACACGTCAGAGATAGACAAACGCCTATACGGATACGTTGACATATGGTGTCCATTGTTCAGCTATTTTAATTCAAAAGACGCAGAAGAGCGCAAAGTCAAAGGCGAGCAGGTATGGTGGTATCCCACTGATTATCCACTACAGCCTTATGCAAACTTTAATCTGGATTCACCCGGCATCGACCCACGCGTGATTCCATGGATGAATTGGAAGCTTAATATATCCGGCTTGCTTTATTGGGCTCTTAACCGTGAGTGGCTGACCAATTTTCAGGAAGCGGAGCGCCTTAACCAAAAGGAAAAAAATGCGCGCGGACTTGATTGGATGACGCAGGAAGTCCAGGAGAAAGTGAAAAAAGGATTGCGTTGGCCCGATGTTCCTTGGATTCCTTACTTCCGCGCTGTAAACAATAAAAACGCCTCTCCTTCGGTTACCAATGGCGGTGGCAATATGATGTATCCTGGACCTGATTTTCAGCCAATATCATCAATCCGCCTGAAGAATCTGCGAGATGGCATGCAAGACTATGAATATTTTGTCATTCTGAAAAAGAATATCCAAAAACTTGAGGAAAATAATGCCAACAAGGAGCTTGTAGCCCGGGCAAAAAAAGCTTTGAGCTTGGACAAAGTGGTTGACGGGGCTGTTGTTTACACAAAAGATCCAGAGGTTTTAAACAAGGCGAAAGCCAACCTCGCCTTGTTGATTGTCGGAACTCAAAATGAGTTAAGCAAAGAGAATTGAATTTGTGCAAAAAGAGGAGGCATCGAAAATGAAAAACAAGCATTCAACAAGCAGGCTAAAAGCGGGTTTTACACTCATTGAACTCCTCGTTGTAATTGCTATAATAGCAATCTTGGCATCAATGCTCCTTCCTGCATTGAAAAATGCGAGGGATCGAGCCAAGCAGATTCAGTGCCTCAGCCAGCAAAAACAATGCGGATTGGGAGCTCAGGCTTATTCTGGCGATTATAATGGATATGTTCCCCCCTATTATGCCCTCGGATATCAATTTGAGCCGGGTCATGGCGAAGAAAGATGGTTTGGTTTTTTGTACTACGGCGATTATATAAACAACCAGATGGTTGGGCTATGCCCGTCTGACACGCAAGGAAATATGGCGGCATATCCTGATACAGGAACAAATATACGCCACACTCATCTTTTTTCTTATGGAATGCCGACTACGCTGGGCGTAAAGGATATCAACAACATAGCGTGGTATAATATAATTAAGCAATCACAGCCATCAAACACTCTTCTTTACGCCGACAGCGTTTACTACATGACTTGGGGCGGCATCAATCAATGGTGCCATGCTAATTATATTTCTACGTTGGCTCCGCCTTCAGCCGACAGCGACAGAACTGTCCATTTAAGGCATTCCAATTCTGGCAATGCCGTTTTTGTGGATGGACATGCAGAAAGCCTCAAGGGCTCGGGCTTCAGAGACGCTGGAATTACTGGCGGACGAAACAGCAAGTACGGTCCGGTGAATTTTTAATTTTTAAACAATATTGTAATCAAAATAAAAGGGTGTTTATGAATGTTTGTTATTTTCTTAAAGGGGTGGCTTTGTCAGCGGTTTTGACTTCGTCTTCTTTGTTTTTTAATGGAAATGTCGTAGCCGCGGAAAAGGCGCGCCTGGTTGCGCATTGGGATTTTGACAAAGCAGATGGTAATAAATTACTTGACAAAGCCGGAAAAAATAATGCTGTAATTCATGGAAACGCAAAAGATGCTGTCAGGCCTGGCTTGTATGGGAATTCCACTTTTTTTGACGCCGGGAAAATATACGCCACGGTCAGACACAGCGAAGAGATTTCCTTAGAAGACAAATTCAGCATTGACATGGTAATAAAGCCATTCAAAATCAAAAATTTCTTGCACATCAGTAGTGTTTTCAAAAATTCTTT